>ONVN01000051.1 GCA_900321295.1 uncultured Eubacteriales bacterium | reverse complement strand
TTCATGAAAAAAGGCATCCCGCCGGAAAGACGGGATGCCTGGAAAAGAACCATGGATCAGGAAACAATGAGCGACATGAGGTAAAAGGGGAGAGCACGGCCGCCCGCGTCATCCGTGATGACGATTTCCACGGTGTGCTGCCCCGTGGCATCCTCCAGGAGGAGGTCATCCAGGTACAGGCAGTCGCCCCAGGTCTCCTGAAAATTGCTGTCAAGCACCAGCTCCCGGGTGCCGTCAAGGGTAAGGCGGGCAATACAGGCAGGATGCTGCACGCTTTTCCGGTACTGCACGGCCAGGGTGCGGGTGTCCGGAAGATCAAAGCGGATCCTGTCACCCGTGCGCCGGCCGATCCAGCCGTTTTTGAAATGGTCCAGAAGGCCGTGCTTTTCCTCCGTGTCGGCGCGGAAGCCCTCCAGGTGCGGGCAGGCATTCCGGATGGTCAGGCGGACGGCCTGTTCATAACGGTTGGGGGTCAGGGGTTCGGGCAGGGCGGATGGCGCGTCGCAGGCGTGGAGGACCGCAGCTTCCTGGAGGAGCCGGATGACCTGGTCTGCCACCAGGGCATGCCCTGCGTCGTTCGGATGCAGTCCGTCCGGCGTGATCCTGCCAAGGTCCGCCTTTTCGGCCATCAGGCAGGCATACACGGTGTCCCGGATGGAGACATGGGGGAGACCGTAATGATCCGCGATGCGGGCATGGGTGTCCTCCATGGTTGTACCGTCCGAGTACTGGATATTGCACAGCGGAAGCACCGCCGGTGCGGAAGTCCAGGAGAGCAGCCGCCGGAGCGTGCCCTCATAGGTTTCGGCGAAAAAGGATTCCAGAGCGGCACCGGTCAGATCAAAACCTTCGCTGCCATGGACATCATTGACGGAAAAATCGACGATGACCAGGTCCGGCTGATACATCAGGACATCCGTCACGGCGCGGGACACACCGTAGTGGGAGTTGGTTCCCCCGATGCCGCCGTTGACAAAGTGAAAAACCGAATGCGGGAAGGTCTCCCGGAACCAGTCAAAGACCCGGAAGGCATAGCAGGTTTCCGGGGTGGAAGCAAGCGCCCCCTGGGTAATGGAGCCGCCGAGAAAGGCAAGGGTCAGTTCATCTCCGCGCGCGGCGCGGGTCATCAGGGAAGTCAGTCTCCGGATCATGATACATCAGCCTCCGCAGAAAGATGGATGACAGTGCAGGTTGGTTTGCTGTTTTCTGTCATACCCTATCATACCATATTTACGGAAAAGGAGCGAGCAGCGGTCCGGGACGCAGGCACGAGAAAACGCTCCCTGACATATAGCGCATGCAGGGAGCGTTCGGAAAGAGGGCAGGGCCGGTTTCCTGCTTAACGGATGTAGGATGCAATGAATTTTTCGATCTGGCGGTCCCACAGTCCCCATTCATGGGTGGCATCCGGAATCTCTTCCGTTTCGATATCCCATCCGGTTTTCTTGGCCTGGGTGCAGAACTTCTTGTGGGCGGCAAACAGGCCGTCTGCGGTTCCGCAGGAGACATACAGGCGCGGCCTGTGTTCGGCGCGGGACTGTTTCCGGAGCATGTGGAGCAGGTCGTATTCGGTTCCCTTGATGCTGTCCACCTCACCGAAAATGTTCACGAACCGGGCAGAATTCTTTGCATCGGCGACGCGGGAAGCCATATCAAGGGCGCCGGAGAAGCTGGCTGCCGCAGCAAAGCGGTCGGGATGCATCAGGGCCAGGCGCATGGCTCCGTATCCGCCCATGGAAAGGCCGGCCACATAGGTGTCCTCGGGCTTGTCCGAGAGACGGAAGAAATCATGCATGACCCGGGGCAGTTCTTCAGACACGAAGTCCCAGTAGCGTTCGCCGTGGACTTCATTGCAGTAAAAACTGTGATTGACGGCCGGCATGATGACGGCAAGGTTATGCTTTGCGGCATAGCGCTCCACACTGGTGCGGCGCATCCAGATGCTGTGATCATCACTGTAGCCGTGGAGCAGGTAAAGGACCTGCGGGTCCTCGGCGGTCTTTTTCGCTTCCACGCCGATTCCCATGTTTCTTTCGGGAATGATCACATTGACAGTGACAGCGACAACGAGTGCCTCCGAGAAGAACTGAACCTGACAGAAGGCCATGCGGATCATCCTTTCTGAAGTCGGTTATTTGGGCAGGGAAATGGAATAGACGACATCCCCGCAGGCAACGACCGCACGGCTGTTGCTGGTGAGACCGAAAAAGTCCGTGACCTGGCTGTCCCGGCTCAGCTTGAGCGGATAGCCGTAGAAGCTCTGCTTGCCGACATCTGCGCGGTACAGGTAATCGCGGGAAATGGCGTAGAGGTTCTTTCCCTGAATGGCCGCCCCGAGACAGGCGGAAGGCAGCGTGTAGCGCCGGTCAACAGAGCCTGTGAGCAGACGCAGTTCGGTCATGGTCTGCGTGGAGGTGCGTTTCGCGTTCGGTGCGAGGAGGATATAGGCGTCCCCGCGCTCAGGGACATAACTGTCCAGATAGTACCAGCCATAGACCAGGCGGGTATTTGACATATCCTGAACCGCCTTGTAGTCATAGGTGTACATCTGCTGGGTCGTGAATACATGCAGCTTGCTGTTCTCGTAGAGCACCTTGTAGGCAAGGAATTCGCCGAGGGAAACAACGCCGGTGTTCATCTTGCCGACCTGGAAGGTGTTGAGCTTGGTGTTGATGGCCGTTCCGTAGATATCCATGGCCAGGGTCCACATATACTGGTCTGCCTCACCGAAGAAACCGGCATCGAGCATCATCAGGTTGTTGTAGGCTTCGGTTTCTTGATCCACAGAGGAGCCGTCGAGTGCGCGGACGATCAGGGTCGGTTTGGTATCGTCCCCGATGACGGCGGCGCAGTACTTGCTGCCGATCCTTGCAAACTGGACCTCGGCGAGCTGCGTTTCGTTATAGGAAGGCCGGCCTTCCTTGTCAACAATGAACAGACGGGAACCGGACCATACAACGATATGGGTGTTCGATACGGAAAAATGGGCGTTGGCACCGACCGGGAGAGACCACCGGACACCGCCGGTGGCATTCAGGCAGTGAATGGAGGCCGAATCGTAATAAAGAATGCTGTCGCCGAAGGGCGTGACATCCTGGTCGGCATAGCACGGAAGAACAACGGAAGAGATTTCCGTGACGGAGCCGAGATGAGAGAGGGCATAAATTCCGAGTCCGATCAGAAGGACGACCACAATGAGGATGATCCAGTTGCGGATCTGCAGGATCAGCTTTTTTTCCTGCCGGGCCAGCGTATTGAGCGTGCTGCTTTTCTTGGTGCGTGGCATTGCGGAAGACTCCTCCTTTCCTGTCAGCAGATTATAGCAACGGTGGCATGGAAACGCAAGCGACCGGACGGGGCAGAGGTGAAAACACCGGGTCAAAAGCCGCAAAGTGGGCGGAAAACATTGATTTCCTAGGGCTATTCGACTACAATGTTCTTGCGGCATCAGCAGAAGACACAAAGCAGAGCCCACAGGACAACTGCAGACGGATGCCGCAGGAAGAGGAAAGATATGAAAGGGATTATTCTGGCAGGAGGAGCGGGAACCCGCCTGTATCCACTGACAATGGTGACCAGTAAGCAGCTTCTTCCGGTCTATGACAAACCGATGATTTATTATCCCCTTGCAACGCTGATGCTTGCAGGAATCCGGGATATTCTGATCATTTCCACGCCGGACGACACGCCCAGGTTTGAAGCCCTTCTGGGCAACGGAAGCCAGTTCGGGATCAGCCTGCAGTATGCGGTGCAGCCGTCGCCGGACGGTCTGGCCCAGGCGTTCCTGATCGGGGAGGAATTCATTGCCGGAGAACCCTGTGCGATGGTGTTGGGGGACAACATTTTCTACGGCAACGGCTTCGGAAAGATTCTTCTGCGCGCCTCGGAGCAGGCAAGCAGGGGCCGTGCCACCATCTTCGGATATTATGTCAACGATCCGGAGCGCTTCGGCATTGTCGAGTTTGACAAGGACGGAAAGGTGCTTTCCGTGGAGGAAAAGCCGCAGCATCCCAAGAGCAATTACTGCATCACGGGCCTGTATTTCTATGACCGCCGCGTGTGTGAGTTTGCCAAGAAAGTCAAGCCGAGTGCGAGAGGCGAGCTGGAAATCACGGACCTGAACCGCATGTATCTCGAGGACGGCACGCTGGATGTGGAACGCCTCGGCCGTGGCTTTGCCTGGCTGGACACCGGCACCATGGACAGCCTTCTGGAAGCTTCCGAGTTTGTTCATATGGTGGAAAACCGCCAGGGCATCCAGATTTCCGCCCCCGAAGAAATTGCCTTTATCCGTGGATGGATTGACCGGGAGCAGCTGATGGAATCCGCGAAGCTTTACGGCAAGAGTCCCTACGGAACGCATCTCAAGGCGGTGGCAGAAGGGAAGATCCAGTATTGACCGTCCGGAAAACGGGCGGGCGGGCGGATCCGGAGCTCGTGTTCGGCGTGCTCGGAATCCTTCTGCTGGCGGTATTCCCGCTTTCCGCCCATGAATACAGTTCCATCACACGTTTCAAATATCTTCAGATGCTGTTTCTCACCGGGATCTGTGTCATGACCGCCGCCGTTTTCCTGCGGTCATGGGAAAAACAGTTCTGCTGGAAAAGCCTGCCCCGGCTGCTCTGCGTACTGTATGCAGCATGGGTTGCGCTGTCTGCTTTTTTCGGAAGCTATGCAGGACTTGTGGATGCAGAGGGTGCCCGCGTGGTGCTGACCGGTGCTGTCCGCTATGAGGGACTGATCACACAGGTCTGCTATTTCCTTCTGTTCCTGGTTTTTTCCCTGTCAAGGCCGCACCGGGGACTGGTCCTCGGAACCTGTGCTGCCGCCATGGCGGTGTATGCCGCCGTTGTGCTGTGCCAGTATGCAGGCTGGAATGTGCTGGATCTGTTCCCGAAGGGCAGGAGCACCTATACAAACTATGAATTTCAGGGAACCATCGGGAACATTGACATGGTCAGCGGATATCTCACCCTGATGATCCCTCTGGTGCTGATCCCCTGGATCCTGGGGCAGGGAAGTCCGCTTCTGCTCATCAGCGCGCTGGTGGGCGTGATGCTGGAAACCCTGATGGGTGTCCAGTCAGGACTCCTGGCGGTGGCGGTGCTCTCGGCGGTTCTTATATCCGCTGCGCTTGTCCGGGAAGACGTCCGGCTGCGGGCCGGAATTGCGCTTGCAGGGACCGCCTGCTGTTTTGCGCTCCGGAGCGTCATTGGACTCCCATGGCTGGACGGGACGCAAAGCGTGACGTTCCTCTGGAACCCGCGTGCGCTCCTGTGGCTTGCAGCCGCCGGTGCGGCCGGCGCAGCCGGAGGATTTTTCCGGAAGAAGAAAACCGGTGTTCTCCGTCCCCGGACCGTCACCCTGGTCTGGGGGATGCTGCTGGCGGCTGTCATCCTGCTGGTCTGGCTTTGTCCCCTCGGCGGGGAGGGCAGCATGCTCTGGGAAGTCCGCGAGATCCTCCGCGGAAGATCCAGCGATTCCTTTGGTTCCTGGCGCTGGGGCGTATGGCGGCATACCCTCGCGGTCAGCAGGGAGTCCCTGCTGTTCGGAACCGGTCCGGACATGTTCTTCTACGCCATGCAGGATTATCTTCAAGAGACGGGAAATGTGCTGGGTGAACATTTTGACAATCCGCACAACCTGTACCTGGCGATACTGGCGGGCAGCGGACTTCCGGCCCTGCTTCTGTACCTTGCCCTAGTGTTTTCGGTGATAAGGCACTGCTTCCGTTCCCGGGACGTCTTTGTACGTGCCGCAGGGATGAGCGTGTTTCTTTATTCTGTTCAGGGCTTTTTTTCCTTCAGCATCTGTCTGGTGTCCCCCATGGCGTGGACGATCTTCGGGATGGCATGTGCAGGGGAGGAAGAAAAGCCGGGAGGTTTGATTCATGATCATTGCAGCTGAACTCCGGCAGCGGGCACGGGAGGCCATGAAGGCATATATGCCTTTTGCCCTTCTGGTGACCCTGCTGGCGAGTATTCCGTCCCTGGTGCTTCAGATGGCCGCGAGCTTTTCGGGCAACAGCATCATCAATGCCATTCTGCAGTACCAGTATGCGGAGTTTTCCATGAATGTGGTACGGAAGGTGATTGCAGCAGCCTCCCAGACCATGACCCCGGGCGTGCGTATGCTCTGGTATGCCGTGCCGGTCCTGTATCTGATGTTCCCGTTCCTCAATATCGGCAGGAACTACTTCACGCTGCGCATTCTCCGCGGCGCGAATGCCGATGTCTCGGATCTTTTTGCAAGGGTGAGCTGCTTCTTCAAGGCCATTCTTCTGGAATTGATGATGACCGTGAAGATGATTCTCTGGGGTCTTCCCGGGTTCGGCGTAATGCTGCTTGGCTCCGTGCTCTATCTCCGTGGCGTGGGCGGCATGGGCTTCTTCACTTTTCTGTATGGCGTGGGGTTTGCCCTGATGTGCGCTCTGATGATCCGGGCCAATCTCCACTATATGCTGGCCACGATCCTGATGGCGGATATTCCGGAAAAGAGTGCATGGCGCTGCCTGAAGGAAAGCATCGGGATGATGAAGCAGCATGTGATGCAGCTCCTCTCTGTGCTTCTGTCCTTTGTGCTGTATCTGCTGCTCTCGGAGATGGCGGTCAATCTGCTGGCCGGGATTTCCTATCCGATCGCCCTGGTGATCAATCTGATCCTGAACCTGCTGATCACCTGCTATATGCGGACCACGGTCTGTGCCTACTATGAGGCACGGATGAAGGAAAAAAGTGCCTTTGAACCGGCTCAGACCTCTGAACTGGAAGACGAAACCGGCATGGAATAATGCGGATTCCGCACAGAAAAACCCGGACGGGCATTGAACCGTCCGGGTTTTTTGTGCGGGGGAAATCAGTCTTCAAACAGGTCCGGATTGGCATCCTGGAACGTGGCATAGACTGCATCCAGAAGATCCTCGTCTTCCACGGTCTCCAGCGTGATGTCCTCGCCTTCCTGCACCATGCGCAGAATGACCAGATTGACTTCGTCGTCGGATTCGTCATCGAGTTCCCCGTAAGGAGCCATGATGGCAAAGGTCTGATCTTCATAGCGGACGGTGTCAATCAGTTCAAACTGCTGCTCCTCGCCATTTTCATCAACAAGGGTGATGGGTCCGAGGTCTTCCATTTCCTCGTTTTCATCCATGCTGTTATTGTTGAGATTCAAATCGTCCATGTGTTCCTCCTGAAGTATTGATCAATGGCCCGGCTGGGATAGGTGCCGGATGCGCATGATGATAGCACAGTTCGGAATGAAGTGCAATGCCATGCGCCGGCATCATGCCGGAAGCGTGGCAAAAGCGCTTCGGATGTCTTCCTCGGAAACGTCGCCAAGAACACCCTGGACCATGTCCGGGGTTCCGCCGCCTTTGCCCTGAAATGCGTTCTGGAGTTCCCGGGACAGGGGACGGATATCCATGGTTTTGGAGGAAAGGGCATAGTTCCACCCGCCGTCCCGCTTCGCTATCACGAGGGCAGCGCGGTGGTTCTCCGCCAGCTCCCCGGCAGAGGGACGGAGCTGGGAGACCGGCAGGAAGTCGGCACGGATGACGGGCCGATCACCTTCCGCCGCCTGGACAAGGCTGGTGAAAAGACGGGCTGCCATACGTCCCATCTCATACTTCAGCTGATCCCTTTCTTCCGTAAGGTGGCGTACGGCGGAAGCAAGCTCTCCGGGCTTGGCGGAGGTGATATGGGAGATCTCCCGGTTTTCCTGGAGCAGTTCATTTTCGTAGGCCAGGGCACGCACGCCGCAGAGAATGGAGATCCGGACACCGCTCTTATAGTTCTGGAAGGCGATGACCTTGACCTGTCCGATCTGTCCGGTATGCTTGACGTGGGTTCCGCAGCAGGCACAGGTATCATATCCTTCAATGGTGACGATGCGGACATCCCCGTCAATGGCCTTCTTGGAGCGGTACTCGATGTGCTCGAGGGCTTCCTTTCCGGGATATCCGGCCTGAACCGGCAGGTCCTTCCAGATGGCTTCGTTGACAAGTGACTCAATCCGCAGCGCGTCCTCCAGGGTCATCTTTCCGTCAAAGTCCATGGTGACGGCATCGGAACCGATGTGGAAGCCGACGTTGTTGTAGCCGAAGTGCTGATGCACCAGGCCGGAAAAGATGTGCTCGCCGCTGTGCTGCTGCATCATGGCCAGACGCCGTGCGCCGTCCACATGGCCTTCCACCGTTTCCCCGCAGGCAAGGGGTGCGGATACCGTGTGGAGAATGGTCCCGTGGGCATCGTGGCAGTCCGTGACCGCAGCAGAGCCGAGAGTCCCATGGTCGGCACCCTGACCGCCGCCCTCCGGGAAGAAAGCGGTTCTGTCCAGTTCCACAGCCCAGGCGTCGTCTTTGGGCTGGCAGGAGAGCACCGTGGCCGTAAAGTCCAGGAGCTCAGAGTCTTCTTCATACAGACGAATGGTCATAGGACGGTTTCCTTTCCGCGTTTTTCGAGATGTTTTTCACAGACGTCCTTCAGACAGCAGCTGCTGCAGTCCGGGGTTGTTCTGGCGGTGCAGACGGCGCGGCCGTGCTCTACAAACCGGTGGCACAGGGCATTGCCTTCCTCGGGCGGGACGATAGCCCGGAGTGCTTTTTCCACACGGGCGGGGTCCGTAATGCCGTCCACCAGGCCGATGCGGTTGGACAGGCGGATGCAGTGGGTGTCCGTGACAATGGCCGGCTTGCCGAAGACATCGCCCAGCACCAGGTTCGCGCTTTTGCGGCCGACCCCGGGAAGTCTGAGCAGCTCTTCCATGGTATCGGGCACACGGCCGCCAAAGGTATCCCGGAGCATTTTCATGCAGGCGGAGATATCCCGGGCCTTGCTGTTGCCCAGTCCGCAGGGATGTACGATCTTCTCAATGCTTTCCACCGGTGCATCGGCAAGGGCTTCCATGGTGGGATAGGCAGCATACAGGTCCTGGACGACGATATTGACACGCGCGTCCGTGCACTGGGCGGCAAGGCGTACGGATACCAGCAGCTTCCAGGCTTCATCATAATCAAGGGTGCAGTCTGCATCCGGATAGGCTTCTTTCAGACGGCGGATGACCTCAAGGGTCAGTTCCTGTTTATTCAAGGCAGTCACCTCACAGCCCCGGTGGGGCGGAATAGAAACATGATAGGCAGGCGGAAAGAAAGTGTCAAGCGAAGGCGGGGACTTTTCTCTTGACAGGAGCACGCAAAACACATACATTCTTGGAGATTCAGGGAGGCACTGCCTGTGCTGACCGACTGACCTTCATGGAAACGGATGGATCGCGATATGAAAAAAACAGGATGGGTGGCTGCTCTGGTGTTTGTGCTGGACCGCCTGACGAAGCTTCTGGCGGAAAAATTCCCCGACGCATGGCCGGTGATTCCGGGGGTTCTCGGATACCGGTATGCGCGCAATACAGGCATGGCGTTCAGTCTGCTGAGCGGACGGCCGTGGCTTCTTGGAGTTCTTTCTGCCCTGGTTCTTATCGCTGGTGCCCTGGTTCTCATGCAGTTCCGTCTCGACCGGCTGACCCGGACAGGTTGCATGCTGATTCTCGGCGGAGCGCTGGGCAACATGATCGACCGCTTTTTTACGGGGTATGTTGTGGACATGGTGGAACTCCTGTTTGTGGATTTTGCTGTGTTCAACGTGGCGGATGTGGCCCTGACGGCGGGCTGTGTGCTGCTTGGATTTTCTCTCCTGTTCCGGCCGGAGGCAT
Organism: uncultured Eubacteriales bacterium; assembly: GCA_900321295.1. Lineage (GTDB taxonomy): Bacteria > Bacillota > Clostridia > Christensenellales > Aristaeellaceae > UBA2943. The sequence goes on along the minus strand of ONVN01000051.1, from coordinate 21,810 downwards.
GGAAGAAAGCGGAAAGGTGATACGGAAAGCATGGAACATCTTGTGGATGAACAGCAGGAAGATCTGCTGGAGGAGATGGAAGAGGAAAAAGAGGAAGGCAGAAGCTTCCGCGGCACGGCGGACGGGAGACGGCTGGATGTCCAGCTCGCCGAGCTTTCCGGCCTTTCCAGATCCCGTGTAGCATCCCTCATGGAGGACGGGTATGTGACCGTGGACGGAAAGCCCGTCCGGAAAGCCGGGACACGTCCTGCGCCGGGAGCCGCCCTTGCGATGACGGAGCCGCCGCCTGCACCTGCGGTCCCGGAGCCGGAAAACATTCCTCTCCGGATTCTCTATGAGGATGCAGACCTGGCGGTGGTGGTCAAGCCCTGCGGGATGGTTGTCCATCCGGCGGCCGGCAATGAGAGCGGAACGCTGGTCAATGCGCTGCTTTACCATCTCGACCATCTCGGCTCCATCGGCGGAGAGGTCCGTCCGGGCATTGTCCACCGGCTGGACAAGGATACCTCCGGGCTTCTCCTGGTGGCAAAGAACGATGCAGCCCAGATCGCGCTTTCCAGACAGCTGCAGATGCGGCAGATGGAAAAGCACTACCTGGCGCTGGTGGAAGGCCGTCTGCGGGAGGAAGAGGGAAGGATTGAAGCGGCGATTGCCCGCTCCAAAACCGACCGCAAGAAAATGGCGGTGGACCCGCAGGGAAGGGAAGCGGTGACCCTCTGGCGTGTGCTGGAGGAGGGCCGGTCCGCCTCTCTCCTGGATGTGCATATCCTCACGGGCAGGACCCATCAGATCCGTGTGCATATGAAGAGCATCGGGCATCCGGTCTGCGGAGACCCGATCTATGGCACAGGAAAAGGGGTCCGCGTGCCGCGGCTGATGCTGCACGCCCACACCCTGGCCTTCACCCACCCGGTCCGCGGGGAGCGGATGGAGCTCCGATGCACGCCGCCGGAGGAATTCATGGACGGACTCCGGTCACAGGGTATCCTGTGGAAAGAAACCGGGGATGTGGATAACTGAATCACAGTTTATCCACACACTCCACAGGGTTATCCACAGGCATTCAACAGAATGAAACCGTGAAATAAGCGGATTTTCCACAATATACACAGGCTGTGTATTGTGTGTTTCACACCGTTGCACACATTTGATCCACAGAGGACTGTGGACTTCTTGTTCTGGGTGTCTCAATATGTTATACTTTCTGATGATTTCATGAAACGGGAGGTTCTTTATGACCATTCTTGTAACTGGTGGCGCCGGTTTTATAGGTAGCAATTTTGTCTATTATGAACTCAACAAGCATCCGGAAGACCGGGTAGTCTGCCTGGATGCACTGACCTATGCAGGAAACCTGGAAAGCCTCGAAGAGGCCATGAAGAATCCGCAGTTCCGCTTTGTCCGCGGGGATATCACGGACCGTGCAGCAGTGGAAAAGCTGTTTGAGGAAGAACGTCCGGAGATCGTGGTCAATTTTGCAGCCGAGAGCCATGTGGACCGTTCCGTGGAAGATCCCGGGCTGTTCATCCGCACCAATGTGCTGGGCACGCAGACCATGATGGATGCCTCCCGCAAGTATGGCGTCAAGCGCTATCATCAGGTTTCCACCGACGAAGTCTACGGCGATCTGCCGCTGGACCGGCCGGACCTGTTCTTCACAGAGGAAACCCACCTGCACACCTCCAGTCCGTACTCTGCCTCCAAGGCCGGTGCTGACCTGCTGGTGCTCGCCTATGCAAGAACCTTCGGGCTGCCTGTGTCCATTACCCGCTGCTCGAACAACTACGGTCCCTATCACTTCCCGGAAAAGCTGATCCCGCTGATGATCACCCGCGCACTGGCGGATGAATCCCTCCCGGTCTACGGCAACGGCCTCAATGTCCGTGACTGGCTGTACGTGGAAGACCACTGCGCCGCCATCGACCTGGTCATGCGCAGGGGACGCGAGGGCGAGGTCTACAATGTAGGCGGACACAACGAGCGAACCAACCTCGATGTGGTGAAGACTGTCCTCCGGGAGCTCGGAAAGCCCGAAAGCCTGATCACCTATGTCAAAGACCGTCCCGGACATGACCGGCGGTATGCGATTGATCCGACCAAGATCCACAACGAACTGGGCTGGCTGCCGGAAACCACGTTTGATGAAGGCATCCACCGGACCGTACAGTGGTATCTTGATCATCAGGATTGGTGGAAGCACATCCTCGCCGGTGAATATCAGAACTATTACGAACATATGTATGGGAACAGGTGACGCAGATGAAGGTATTGGTTACGGGAGTCAATGGACAGCTGGGACACGACGTGATGCTGCATCTGCAGATGCAGGGAATTGAAGGCGTCGGTGTGGACATTCAGGACTTTGACCTGACCGATGAAGAAGCTGTCATGAACTATGTCAATAAGGTTCAGCCGTCGGCCATCATCCACTGCGCCGCCTATACTGCGGTGGACAAGGCGGAGGGCGATCAGGCCAGGTGCTGCAGGATCAACGGAGAAGGCACCCTGAACATGGTGCGCGCCGCCATTTCGGTGAAAGCCAAAATGATGTACATTTCCACCGACTACGTTTTCCCCGGGGAAGGCGAAAAGGTGTATGAGCCCATGGATCCCAAGGGCCCCCAGAATATTTACGGGCTGAGCAAGCTGCAGGGTGAAATGGCGGTAGCCAGTCAGATGACGGCCTATTTCATCGTCCGGACGTCCTGGGTGTACGGTGTCAACGGACACAATTTTGTCCGGACCATGCTTCGTCTCGGGGCCGAACGGGACTCCGTCAATGTGGTCTGTGACCAGATCGGTTCCCCGACCTTCTCCTATGACCTTGCAAGGTGCCTGGTGGACCTGATTCAGACCACGAAGTACGGCGTGTATCATGCAACCAATGAAGGCTTCTGCTCCTGGGCAGAGTTCGCCCAGGCCATCATGGACAAGGCGGGACTGTCCTGCAAAGTCCATCCGGTGCTGACGTCCCAGTATAAGACGGCCGCCAAACGGCCGCTGAACTCACGCATGAGCAAGGACTGCCTGGACAAAGCCGGTGTCGCCCGTCTCCCGCAGTGGGAAGATGCCCTGCAAAGATATCTTGAGGAAATCCTGTAAAAGAAGACAGGACAAGGGAGCAGCTGCAGAAGCTTTTGTTTCTGCAGCTGCCTTTTTCATGGCAGGAAAAAGGCCGGGAGACTTGCCAAGTTCCTCAAGGAATGCTATCATGAAACACGGAAAAAACCAGGAAAGGACGAAGAAAATGCGTATTGCTCTGATCAATGAAAACAGCCAGGCCGCCAAGAACAGCCTGATTGAAAGCACCCTGAAAAAAGTTGTGGAACCCATGGGACATGAAGTTGTCAACTATGGTATGTATACGGCAGAGGATGCCTGCCAGCTGACCTATGTCAAGGTCGGTCTTCTTGCCTCTCTCCTTCTGGAAACCGGTGCAGCGGACTATGTGGTGACCGGCTGCGGCACCGGCGAAGGCGCCATGCTGGCCTGCAACAGCTTCCCCGGCGTGCTCTGCGGACATCTCGTGGATCCCTCCGACGGCTTCATGTTTGCCCAGATCAATGACGGCAACTGTGTTGCGCTTCCCTTTGCGAAGGATTTTGGCTGGGGTGCGGAACTGAAGCTCGAAATGATCTTCCAGCAGCTCTTCGGCTTCGGCCATGGCAACGGCTATCCCAAGGAGCGTGTGGTGCCCGAGCAGAGAAACAAGAAGATTCTCGACGAAGTCAAGAAGGTCACCTACCGCAAGCTGATCGATATCCTCCCGGAACTTGATCAGGATTTTGTCCGTGAGACCGTGAGCGGTGAGCATTTTGCCGAGCTGTTCTATCCGGCCTGCAAGGATGAAGCGATTGCAGCTTACCTCAAAAAACTGACTGCCTGATGAGCAGGAAAACAAGACGGTCCCGGTGCCAATGGCCCGGGACCGTTTGTTATGCAAGGGATTCCAGAAGAAGGGTGAGTTCCTGACCGGGGAGCAGCAGGGGTGAGAAATCATAGGCCTCCGGGATGGAGAACCGGGCACGGGGATCCCCGGTGATCTGCTGTTCAATACCGGGAATGTCCATGGCCGGAAAGCCCGGGATGAGAGGATGCGTCGGCGCGAGGCGGATGCGGGCAATCAGGGAAGCGAGGGCGTCAGCTTTTTCCCCGGGCACGCTGGAATCCGGAAGAAACAGGGCACAGGGAAGGTCCGGGTCATCGGGACACAGGAAATCTGCTGTTTCCAGCAGGCGGTCCGTGTCCGCTTCATCCAGAAGAAAGAAGGGGATGTAGAACCGTCCGGCGTTGCGCAGAAGCGGTGCGGAGGCAAAAGCCCGATGACGGCAGAGGGGAAAAACGGCAAGGTTGACGGTGCCCTCCAGTTCCCGAAGCAGCGCGGAGGTGATGTTCTGATCGGGCAGAGCCAGGAGGAAGGCCGCGTTCGGAAAGGCCCGGCAGAGAGCAGCCAGCTCCGGAGCAGAGGCTTTTTCGGCGGCAAGCAGATAGGTCATGATGCCCAGGGACATGGGAACACGCAGCATTTCCGGTTGGAGAAGCGGGAGATGTACCCCCATCATCCAGGGCAGCCAGCGGCCCGTCAGCGCATGCTGCCTGCGGATGGTTTCCCCGCCGCAGGACAGGCATTCAAACCCCATGTTGATGCCAAAACCCATGAGATAGCGTTTGTCCACCGAATCCACGATGTGGCGGGCCAGGGTGTAATAGGGATGATGATCATCGCCGAGCATGGACTGCAGGATGGAAGACAGTTCCCCGGGCGTGTCGGCAGGAGCCAGCAGTCCTCCGATCTCCACGAGCCTGCGCAGGGCACGGGGCATATTGCCTTTGGAAATTTCCTTTATGGCTTTGCTGACGGCGATCTCCACCACCAGCCGGTTCATCTGATTACGCACAGCGGAAGCCCTTTCTTGTTTGGTATCCATACTATACTGCAAAACGCCGGGAAGATGAAGGACAATTTCCGGAAACGGTCCCTCCGACATCCTGCATGCCGCACTTTCTCCCTGCCTGTCATGATTGATTTTTCCATCAAAACCCCGCATAATGAGAGAAAAGAACAACTGAAAGATCCGATACCTGCATCCGGGCTGGACCTCTGTCCCGAAAAGCTCATCATGGAAAGGAACCATCTGATATGACACATCTTTCCGACTATGTGAATCCGTACATCGGAACCATTTCCTATCTGCTGCAGGCAACAAAGCCGCTGGTCCATCTGCCGCACGGCATGGCCCAGATCCGACCGGTTCTGGATGAAGCCATCCGGGACCACTATCTCGCGCCGGTGATTTACGGATTTCCGGCGAGCCGGTGCCGGGTGATGCCGGATACCGGAAGTGATCCTGTGTTTGTCTCTTCCTATGATCATGATTTTGAGGAAGTGAAATGCTACAGGGGCCGGGTTCTTCTGGAGGACAGCGGGGTCACGGCAGAGTATACCGTGACGGAGCACTGTGCCGTCTACCGCTTCCGCTATCCCGAAGGCGTGCGTGCCTGGCTGCGCTTTTCCCCGGACGGGAACGCCCGGCTGGAGACTGCGGAGGGTATCGTGACCGGGGCTTCGGAATGGAAGCAGGTACCGCACTGTTTTACCGCCTCCCTCTCCGAGGCGCCGGAGGAAACCCTTTGGAAGGGCGGAGCACTCTTCATGGCCTTCCGGCCGGGCATCTGTCTTGAGGTGAAGGTCGGCTTTTCCTATATCGATCCGGCGCAGGCACGGGAAAACCTCCGGCGGGAGACGGACGGGCTGGACTTTGATGCGGTTGCAGGGCGGGCCCGGGAAATCTGGGACTGCATGCTGGGAAAGATTGAAGTGGACGGCGGAACGGAGCAGGAGAAACGGATTTTCTATACATCGCTCTACCGTGTCTTCCAGCGGATGATCAACATTTCGGAGTACGGCAGGTACTTCAGCGCCTATGATCACAGGGTGCATGAGGACACACGGGACTTCTATGTGGATGACGGCATCTGGGATACCTACCGCAGCGCCCATCCGCTGCAGCTCCTGATCGATCCCGGGCGGCAGATGGACATCGTCCATTCCTACCTGCGCATGTACAGTCAGAGCGGCTGGCTTCCGAGTTTCCCGCGGCTGACGGGCAGCCAGGCGGTCATGATCGGGAAGCATGCCACGGCGATGCTGGCGGATACCTACCTGAAGGGATACCGGGACTTTGACGCGGAGCTGGCCTGGGAAGCCATGGTGAAGAATGAGGAACAGGCGACGAAGCTTCCGTGGGCGTTCGGACCGGTCAATGATTTTGATGCATGTTATGCCGAAAAGGGCTTCTTCCCGGCGCTTCCGGAGGGCGAGGAGGAATGGCTGAGGGATGCCCATCCCTTCGAGCGGCGGCAGTCGGTGGCCGTGACGCTGGAAACCTGCTATGATGAGTGGTGCCTTGCCCAGTTCGGGAAGGCCCTGGGAAAGAAAGAAGCAGCGAAGTATGCGCAGCGCGCCATGAATTACCGGAATGTGTACAACAAAGACCTGGGCTTTGCAGCCCCGCGCCTTGCGGACGGATCCTGGGTCCGGGATTATGATCCGAAATTCTCCGGGGGACAGGGCGGACGTGCCTACTTTGCCGAGTGCAACGGATGGACCTATACACTGCATGTCCAGCATGACATCGAAGGTCTTGCGTCCCTGATGGGCGGCCGGGAGGCCCTGGCGGACTATCTGGACCGCCTGTTCGTGGAGCAGTACGGGCTCAGCAAGTATTCCTTCCTTGGCCAGTTCCCGGATGAGACGGGTCTCATCGGCCAGTTCTGCATGGGCAATGAACCCTCGTTCCATATCCCGTATCTCTACAACTATGCGGGCCAGCCGTGGAAAACCCAGCGGAGGGTCCGGGAAATCATGCGCATCTGGTTTGACGATACCGTGCACGGCATCTGCGGGGACGAGGACGGCGGCGCCATGTGCTCGTGGTATGTGTTCTCTGCTATGGGCTTCTATCCCGTGTGCCCCGGAAAACCGGAATACGACATCGGGAGTCCGGTGTTCGAGCATATCCGCCTGCACCTGGAGGACGGGAAAACCTTTGAGATTGAAGCTCCGGGCAATACGGCAAAGACAAAGTATATCCGTGCGGCACAGCTCGGGGATATGCCTTGGAACCGGACCCGGCTGGGCCATGCGGATCTCACGGCGGGCGGGCGGCTGATCCTCACCATGGACGAGCGTCCGGAAAAGACCTGGGGCATCTGATCCGGGAGGCGCTCCCGCAGGCCCGGAACCGACCGGCAGAAACGGGCAGTCAAGGGCATGGGATGGGTAAGGCGCAAATTGACAATTCCATACGGCAGACCTATAATCCAGATATCCTGAAAAACCGGAAATCACGCTGCATCCGGGATGTAAAAACGTCCCAAAACAAGGAGGAACCGATATGCTGTACGTTGGTGTCGATCTGGGGACTTCAGCGGTCAAGCTGCTGCTGATGAATGAAAAAGGGGAAATCAAAAATGTGATTTCCAGGGAATACCCGCTGTTTTTCCCGCATCCCGGCTGGTCGGAACAGAATCCCGAGGACTGGAAAAAGGCCGTTCTGGAAGGCATTCCCGAGCTTCTGAAGGATCAGGATGCTTCCCAGGTCGCAGGCATCGGTGCCGGCGGACAAATGCACGGTCTGGTGGTGCTGGATGAAAACGATGAAGTCATCCGCCCGGCCATCCTCTGGAACGACGGAAGAACGCAGAAACAGGTGGATTACCTCAATGAGGAGATTGGCCGGGATATGCTGAGTGCACGGACCGCCAATATTGCCTTTGCCGGTTTTACCGCCCCCAAGATTCTCTGGATGCGTGAGAATGAACCGGAACTGTTTGCAAGGATCCGGAAGATCATGCTGCCCAAGGACTATATCAACTATATTCTGACCGGTGTCCACTGCACGGACTATTCCGACGCCTCCGGCATGCTGCTGCTGGACGTGAAGAACAAGTGCTGGAGCCAGGAAATGCTGGACCTGTGCGGAATCACCCCGGAACAGATGCCCAGGCTCTTTGAGAGCTACGAATGCGTGGGAACGCTGAAGCCGGAGATTGCGGAGCAGCTGGGACTTTCGGCTTCCGTACGCGTGGCGGCGGGTGCCGGCGACAATGCGGCGGCGGCTGTCGGTACGGGCACCGTCGGTCAGGGCGGATGCAACATTTCCCTGGGCACTTCGGGCACGGTCTTTATCAGCTCCGAGCAGTTCGGCGTGGATCCCAACAACGCACTCCACAGCTTTGATCATGCCGACGGCGGCTGGCATCTCATGGGATGCATGCTCTCCGCGGCCTCCTGCAACAAGTGGCTGATGGAAGAAGTGCTCCGGACCTCCGACTTTGCCGCTGAACAGGCCCCCATCACGGACGACCGCCTGGGCAGGAACGGTGTTTATTTCCTCCCGTACCTCATGGGCGAACGCAGCCCCATCAATGACGTTCTGGCGCGCGGAACGTTTACCGGCATGACCATGGACACAGGAAGAGTGGACATGGTGCAGGCGATGCTGGAAGGTGTGGCCTTTGCCATCCGCGATTCCGTGGAAGTGGCCAGGAGCCTGGGCATCGAGATCAGCCGGAGCAATATCTGCGGCGGCGGTGCCAAGAGCCCGCTGTGGAAAAAGATCATGGCAAACGTCCTGAACATTGAGCTGGATTCCAGCGAAAGCGAACAGGGCCCCGGCATGGGCGGTGCCATGCTGGCCATGGTGGCCTGCGGTGCCTATCCGGACGTGAAGGCAGTCTGCAAGGCCCTGGTGCATGTATCCTCCACGGTGAAACCGGACCCGGAGATTGCTGCGCGCTATGAGAAGCGGTACAGCCAGTTCCGGGAAATCTATCCGGCCCTGAAGCCGGTTTTCCGCAAACTGGCCGAGTAATCCCACACAGGAAAAATACCCGAGAGCATCCGGACAACCGGGTGCTCTTTTTCTGTGCTGTCCGGGGTGCGGGAGGGCGAAAAATGCCCGTTGTAGGAGCTTCAAAACTATGGTACACTCGCCTTTGCCCCATTCGGGGCAAGAATAACGGCAAGGATACACAGTATGAGTGATAAACTGATCATCCGTGGGGCACGGATGCATAATCTGCAGAATGTCAGCCTGACGATTCCCAGGGACAAACTGGTGGTTTTCACCGGGCTTTCCGGTTCCGGCAAGAGCAGTCTGGCCTTTGATACCATCTATGCGGAAGGCCAGCGGCGCTATGTGGAGTCCCTCTCCAGCTATGCAAGGCAGTTCCTGGGCCAGATGGAAAAGCCGGACGTGGATGCGATTGAAGGCCTGAGCCCGGCCATCTCCATTGACCAGAAGACAACCAGCCGCAATCCCCGGTCCACCGTCGGCACAGTGACGGAAATCCATGACTATTACCGCCTGCTCTGGGCCAGGACCGGCATTCCGCACTGCCCGAACTGCGGTCGGGAGATTCGGCAGCAGACCGTGGACGAAATGGTGGACGCCATGGAAAAATACCCGGAGGGCACACGGTTCCAGGTGCTGGCTCCGGTGATCCGGGCGAAGAAAGGTGAGCACCGGAAGGTTCTGGAGGATGCGAGAAAGTCAGGCTTTGTGCGTGTGCGCGTGGACGGAGAAGTGTTTGACATCGACGAGGCCCCGGAGCTGGACAAAAAGAAGCGGCACACCATCGAACTGGTGGTGGACCGTCTGATCATCCGCCCCGGAAAGGATTTTGAGAAGCGTCTGGCCGATTCCATCGAAACGGCGACGGGACGCTCGGGCGGCCTGGTGGTCATGGATCTGTTTGACAAGGGCGAACAGACTTTCTCCATGAACTATGCGTGCCCGGACTGCGGCATCTCCCTTGAGGAGCTCAGCCCGCGCATGTTTTCCTTCAACAGTCCCTTCGGCGCGTGCCCGCACTGCTCCGGTCTCGGATACCTGATGAAGATTTCCCCGGACATTATCTTTCCGGACAAAACCCTCTCCCTGCATCAGGGGGCGCTGCATGCCATGGGTTTTGCCAGTGCGGAAGGCGACAGCATGGCCGGCGCATTCATGGAAGCCCTGGGCAAAAAGTTCGGATTCACCATGGACACCCCGGTGAAGGATTTCTCCGAGGAAGCCATGCACGCGGTGCTGTACGGCACGGGAGAGGAAAAAATCGCCATCACCTATGACTCGGCCTATGGCCCGAAGGTCTATGAGACCACCTTTGAAGGTGTCATTACCTCCATGGAGCGGCGGTATCAGGAAACCACCTCGGAAAACATGAAGGAAGCCTATGAGGAGTACATGAGCGAGGAAACCTGCCCCTACTGCAGGGGCAAGCGCCTGAAGCCGGAAACCCTGGGCGTGACGGTGGCAGGCATCAACATTGCCGAGGCAGCCGAGATGAGCGTGCAGCGCTCGCTGGAGTTCTTCAGCAGCCTTCCGGAACAGATTTCTCCGAGGGACCAGATGATTGCTGCTCCGATCCTGCGGGAAATCCAGTCCAGACTGCATTTCCTGGACGATGTGGGCCTGGGTTACCTGAACCTCTCCCGCGGGGCGGCCACCCTCTCAGGCGGGGAAGCCCAGCGCATCCGCCTGGCCACACAGATCGGGTCTGCCCTCATGGGCGTTCTCTATGTGCTGGATGAGCCGTCCATCGGCCTGCACCAGCGGGACAATCAGAAGCTGATCGACACCCTCAAGCGCATGCGGGACCTGGGCAACTCCGTGATTGTGGTGGAGCATGACGAGGAAACCATGCGCGCAGCCGATTACGTCGTCGATGTGGGTCCGCGGGCCGGCATTCACGGCGGGCGGATTGTGGCCTGCGGCAGCGTGGCGGATATCGAAGCCTGCCCGGAAAGCATTACCGGCCAGTACCTGTCGGGCAAAAAGATGATCCCGCTCCCGCCTGTCCGGCGCGAACCCAACGGATACCTGACCGTGCGCGGTGCAACCGAGCACAACCTCAAGCATCTTGATGTGCGGATCCCGCTGGGTGTCCTGTGTGTGGTGACCGGTGTGTCCGGCTCCGGCAAGAGCAGCCTGGTGAATGAAATCATCTACAAGTACCTGGCGCGGGAACTGAACCGCGCCAAGACGCGGCCCGGTGCATTTGAAGCCATTGAGGGAAAGGAACAGCTGGACAAGATCATCATGATCGACCAGAGCCCCATCGGCAGGACCCCCAGGAGCAATCCGGCCACCTATACGGGCCTCTTTGACCTGATCCGCAAGCTGTTTGCGCTGTCTCCGGAAGCCCAGGCGCGGGGATACAAGGAAAACCGCTTCTCCTTCAACGTAAAGGGCGGCCGTTGCGAGGCCTGCCAGGGCGACGGTCTGGTGAAGATTGAAATGAACTTCCTTCCGGACATCTATGTGCCCTGCGAGGTCTGCGGCGGCCGGCGCTACAACCGGGAGACGCTGGAAGTCACCTACCGGGGCAAGAACATCTATGATGTCCTGGAAATGACGGTGGAGGAAGGGCTTACCTTTTTTGAGAACCATCCGGCGATTCTGCGCAAGCTCGAGACCCTGACGGATGTGGGCCTGGGCTACATGAAACTCGGACAGGCGGCCACCACGCTCTCCGGCGGCGAGGCCCAGAGAGTCAAGCTGGCCACCGAGCTGTCCCGGCGGGCAACCGGACGCACGATCTATGTGCTGGATGAACCGACAACAGGCCTGCACACGGAGGATGTGGCCAGCCTCATCCGCGTGCTGCAGCGGCTGACAGAGACCGGCAACTCGGTCCTGGTCATTGAGCACAACCTGGACGTCATCAAGGTGGCGGACCGGATCATTGACCTTGGACCCGAGGGCGGCGATGAGGGCGGACAGATCGTCTGCACCGGAACCCCGGAGGAGGTCGCAGCCTGCGAGGCGTCCTATACCGGGCAGTTCCTGAAACCGGTGCTTGAGCGGGCAAAAACAGCGCAACAGATGAGAAAAAAAGCCGCAACAAAACAGTGATTGACGGGAAAGAAACGCCGTGATACACTCATACGGAAGCAACATCCCGCAAGAAATGAAACCATAGGAGGTCTTTTTCATGAGCAATATTCCTGTTGTAAAACTGGGACTGGTCGCGGTTTCCCGTGACTGCTTTCCGATCACCCTGAGCGAACACCGCCGCGGTGCCATCGCTGCCCTGTGTGCAGAGAAGAAGCTGCCGGTCGTTGAAATCAAAAAGACGGTCGAGAATGAAAAGGATATGCTGGCAGCCGTTGAAGAACTCAAGGCCAATGAGTGCAACGCGGCTGTGGTTTTCCTCGGCAACTTCGGTCCTGAAACCCCTGAAACCCTGATTGCCAAGTATTTTGACGGCCCCGTGATGTTTGTTGCTGCTGCTGAAGGCGACGGCGACATGATCAACGGACGCGGCGACGCATACTGCGGCATGCTGAACTGCTCCTACAATCTGGGCATGCGTCACCTGACCGGTTATATTCCCGAGGCTCCTGTGGGAACCGCCGCTGAACTGACCGAGCGCATCGAAGAGTTCATCCCGATCGCAAGAACCCTGCTGGGTGTTGCGAACCTGAAGATCATCACCTTCGGACCGCGTCCTCAGGACTTCTTCGCCTGCAATGCACCCATCAAGGGCCTGTATGAACTGGGCGTGGAAATCGAGGAGAACAGCGAACTGGACCTGCTGGTCAGCTATCGTGAGCATGAAAATGATCCGCGTATTGCCGACGTCTGCAAGGACATGCAGGAAGAAATGGGGGAGGGCCGCTATTATGCCGACCTCCTGCCGCGCATGGCACAGTTTGAACTGACCCTTCTGGACTGGGCAGAAAACCACAAGGGTGCCCGCAAGTATGTTGCTTTTGCCAACAAGTGCTGGCCTGCCTTCCCGTCCCAGTTCGGCTTTGAGCCCTGCTATGTCAACAGCCGTCTTGCCTCCCGCGGCATCCCGGTGGCCTGCGAAGTGGATATTTACGGCGCACTGTCCGAGTATATCGGCGCCTGCGTGACGGGCGATGCAGTGACCCTGCTGGACATCAACAACTCTGTCCCGCAGTACATCTATGACGAAGACATCAAGGGCAAGGTCAACACCTGCCTGTCCAACACCTTCATGGGCTTCCACTGCGGCAATACCCCTGCCTGCAAGATGAGTGCCGGCCGTGCTGTCAAGTATCAGCTGATCCAGCATCGTCTCCTTGAGCCGCAGGACTCCGAGCCTGACTTCACCCGCGGCACCCTCGAGGGCGACATTGCTGCCGGTGACATCACCTTCTACCGTCTGCAGTGCGACTCTGAAGGCGTGCTCCGCTCCTACATCGCTCAGGGCCAGATTCTTGATGTACCCACCCGCTCCTTCGGCGGCATCGGTGTCTTCGACATTCCTGAGATGGGCCGGTTCTATCGCCATGTGCTCGTGCAGAAGCACTATCCGCATCATGGTGCCGTGGCCTTCGCACACTGTGCCAAGACGCTCTTTGAAGTATTCAAGCTGCTGGGCGTGAAGGACATTTCCTACAACCAGCCCAAGAGCCTGCCGTATCCCACTGAAAATCCCTGGGCATAAGCATCCGCTGTCAGGAGAGGCCGCCGGAACATGGCGGCCTCTTTTATGGCGGGATGAGGAGAACAGTCAATGGATCAGAAAAAACTCATGGAGCCGCTGAAACTGGCGGGCAGACTGATCATGGAGAACGGCGGGGAGACCTTCCGCGTGGAGGAAACCGTCTGCCGCATGGGGACGGCGTTCGGGCTCCGGGAAGTGGAAAGCTTCGCCGTGCCGAGCGGCGTGTTTGTCAGCTATGCCTGTGAGGACGGCTCGACACAGACGGCCGTGCTTCGCGTACACAGGGGGGAAACAAACCTTGCCTGTGTCAATGAAGTCAATGAGGTTTCCAGAAAAGTGGAGGCGGGACAGCTGGATGCACAGGAAGCCTGGGACGTGCTGCGGAGCATTCAGGCGGAAAAGGACCCGACACCCTGGTTCATCCGGGTTCTTGCATCCGGGATCTGTGCTGCAGGGTTTGCCGTCATGTTTGGCGGCGGCGTCCGCGATGCACTCCTGGCGACTGGGGCGGGCATCCTTGTCCAGGCCGTGACGGCGGTCATGGAGCGTAACCATATGCACAGTCTGTCGGTCCTGCTGCTGGGATCCTTCCTTGCCACGCTTCTTCCCCATGCCCTGCACAGTCTTGTTCCGGGCTTTCTCGTGGAGGCCATCGCCGCAGGAACCCTGATGCCTATGCTGCCGGGTCTTGCCATGACCAATGCGGTTTCGGACACCTTCCGCGGAGACATGATGTCGGGACTCTCGCACTTTTCCCAGGCCGTGCTGACGGCGGGTCTGGTGGCCGGCGGTGCACTCGTTGCCGCTACGGTATTCCGGATGGCGGGAGGGTTGTTCTGATGGGTATGGGACTGCTGGTGGCTTTTCTTTCCTCCTTTGCGGGCACCTTTGGGTTTGCGGTGCTCCTGCGCGCACCGAAGCGGACCTGGATTCCGGCAAGCATTGTCGGTGCCCTGGCGTTTTCTCTTTACTGGACACTCAGTGCCTTCGGCCTGTCGGAGGTCACCTCCATTTTCTGCGGATCCCTGGTCGGATCCCTCATGGGACAGCTGCTGGCACGCAGGATGAAAACGATCGCAACAATCTTCAACACCCTGGCGATTGTGGCATTTGTTCCGGGTCTAGGACTGTACCGGTGCATGGAGCTGTTTGCCAAAGGCGATACAGCCGGCGGCGCGTATGCGGGAATTCAGGCCATGATCTCCATTGTCATGATTGCGCTGGGTCTCGGTGTCGGAACCTTTCTGTTCCGGACGCTGTTCAACAGGAACAGGGCATAACAAAAGCGGCTTTGACAGCCGCTTTTGTTATGTCTGTTTTTTTCAGTTGTGAATTGCACTCGAAGAGAACAGTTTGGTCTGGGTAGCCGAATCGGCAACACCGGTGATGGGAAGTCCGTTCTTTGCCTGGAAGAGACTGACGGCAGCCTGTGTGGCCGTGTCGTATTCCGCATTCACGGAACCGGTGAGATAACCCAGCTGGATCAGGGTGTCTTTCAGCTCAAGCACGGCTTCGCCGTTGGAGCCGAGGGACAGGGTTGTGAAGGTGCTGGTCGGTTCCAGATCGGGAATGGCGGAAGAGGAATACAGGACGCTGAGGGTTTTGCTTCCGGCTACGCCGTCCACAGGGGTAATCTTGTTGCGGATCTGGAAGGCGCGCACGGCATCAGCCGTGGTGTCGCCGTAGATTCCGTCCACAGACCCGTCATAATAACCGAGTTCATAGAGCGTGTACTGCAGGTTGGAAACGGCATTTCCGGTGTCGCCCTTGCGGATTGTGGAATAACGGGTGGTTCCGGAAGTGGTGGAATACAGGGCACGCTGCGTGGCAGGTCCTGCAACACCGTCCACACGGAGGTTCTTGGCTTTCTGGAAATTGCGCACGGCGGTTTCTGTGCCTTCGCCGTATTTCCCGTCCACGGCGCCGGAATAGAAACCGAGGGATTTCAGCTTGGTCTGCAGATTGCGGACCGAGTCGCCATAGGAATCACGGCGCAGGGTGATATAGCCTGTGGAGGAAATCTGGGTTGTCGGTGCAGGCGTTGCTGTACGCGGTGCGGCGGTTGAGGAGGTGGCATAAAGGGCAGCCAGCGTATCCGTACCGGCAACACCGTCAGCTTTCAGTCCGCGGGAGAGCTGGAAGGCCATGACGGCGTTTTCTGTCTCGCGGCCGTAGCTGCCATCCACGGCACCGGAATAATAACCGAGCGCTTTCAGACGTTTCTGCAGGGCACGGACGGCCTGACCCTCTGCACCGGACTTGAGCTTGATACCAATGGATGCAGTAGCACTGTCAGCCTTGGGTGCATTGGAGGCATACAGTCTGGAGAGCGTGGTGGGACCGGCAATGCCGTCGACCCAGATGCCTGCCTGCTTCTGGAAAGCACGGATAGCGAGCTCTGTGCCGGGACCATACTTGCCGTCGGCCTTTCCGGCGAGATACCCCAGGGAGATCAGGCGGTCCTGAAGTTTCCGGACAGCGGAACCGGTGTCGCCGTTTTCAACATAGGTGTTGATCTTGGGTGTTGCGGTCGGTCTCGGCGTTGCTGTCTTTCTGGGTGTTGGTGTGGCGGTCCTTCTTGGGGTTGGCGTGGCGGTCTTCTTCGGAGTGGTTTTTGCTGTGGTCTTTTTGGGGGTGGCTGTAGCCTTGCGGGTGGCGACTGCTGTGGAGGAATTCAGCTTGGCCAGTGTCTTGGAACCGACCTTGCCGTCCACGGCCAGTCCGTTGGCTTTCTGGAAGGCACGGACTGCGGCTACGGTGGCGTCACCGTAGTCACCGTCGATTTCTCCGTTATAGTAACCAAGGTTTTTCAGCCTGCGCTGCACGGCCTTGACATCCGATCCCGAAGATCCCTTTTTCAGACTGGCAGCCGTCGCGGTCGGCGCGGGTGTCGCCGTCGGGTTCAGGGTAACGACGGGCAGGGTAAACATCGGTGTGGTGGAAGCGGCAAAGGGATTTGTGTTCGGCGTCACCGTAGTGTCCCAGCCGGCCCAGTTGGTGGAGACCGGTGTGGCTGTGACAGGAGCAATGGTCGGCGTTGGGGTGCCGGCAGGCGGAATGGTCTGGAACTGGATGGTTCCGCTGTTGCCGCTGTCGGTCAGACCGGTATTTGAGATCTCATCCGTTGGAACATAGCAGGCGGTGAGCAGAATGCACATCAGAACAAGAAGAAAGGTCAGCAGCAGGACCTTTGTCGATGATCGGTTCAAAAAACTCAACTCACTTTCTCACGGGGATTTCTATTTCATTGTATCGCCGCACAAATCGCGATACTACCTATTTCACCAAATGCATTGTACTCTGAAACGGACGGAAATAGCAAGCCTTTTTTGTAAAAGCTTTTTGACAGAAAGCACAGCACAGAAAAATGATGCCGGAAACAGCATTGCAGTTGATGCCGTTTCGTGATATCCTACTTCCGCCGGTCTGAAAACCGGCAGAGAACATGTAAAACAATATTGAGGTGGAAAACATGGCAGAATGCAATCATGACTGCTCAAACTGCGGTCAGAAGTGCGCAGAGGCCGACCTGCGGGCACCGCTGAACCCGGGCAGCAGGGTAAAGCATGTCATCGGCGTTGTTTCCGGAAAGGGCGGCGTCGGAAAGAGCCTGGTAACAGGTCTTGCGGCGGTTGAAATGCGTCGCCGCGGATTTAATGTGGCGGTTCTGGATGCAGACATTACCGGACCGAGCGTCCCGAAGATGTTCGGTGTAGAAGACAAAGCCATGGGGAATGAAGAGGGAATTCTTCCTGTTTATACTAGCGGCGGCATCGGAATGATGAGCATCAACCTTCTTCTGGATGACGAGACAGAACCTGTGGTCTGGCGCGGAAGCCTGATTTCCGGCACCGTCAAGCAGTTCTGGTCGGATGTCGTCTGGGGCGATGTGGATTATATGTTTGTCGATATGCCTCCGGGAACCGGCGACGTTCCGCTGACGGTTTTCCAGTCCCTCCCTGTGGACGGCATCCTGATTGTGACCAGTCCCCAGGAACTGGTGGAAATGATCGTCTCCAAGGCCGTCAAGATGGCCCAGCTGATGAATGTTCCGGTGCTCGGACTCGTGGAGAACATGAGCTATATGCTCTGCCCGGACTGCGGGAAAAAGCTGTATCCCTTCGGCGAAGGCAAAGTCATGGCGACGGCGGAGCGGTTCTCCCTGCCTCTGCTGGCCCAGCTTCCGATTGATCCTGCCATTGCTGCTTCCTGCGACAGCGGCCGGATTGAATCCTTCCGCCAGAACTGGATGGATGGCGTGGCGGACATTCTTTCTGCGATGAAAGCATAATGGAGTCCGCGGCAGCCGGTCGCTGCCGCGGACCATTTTTCGAAAAGGGGGTGGAAACATGACCTCGCATCCGATGCGGGAGATGCTGGAAGCAGCTGCCCGCAGAACCGGCGCACATATGCCCGGGCACAGCGGAACGGCACCGTTTCCGCTCCCGGACCTGTACGCCCTGGACACTACGGAAATCTCCGTAACCGATGATCTTTATGCACCGCGCGCCGGGATTGACGAGGCGCAGAAACGGTATGCAGCCATTGCCGGCGCGGAAAAAACCGTGTTTCTGCACAATGGTTCCACCCAGGGCATTCATGTCATGCTGGAAATGGGGCTGCAGGAAGGCGATACCGTTCTTCTTCCCAGAAATGCACATCTGTCGGCTGCCCAGGCCTGTATCCTGGGCGGGCTGCACGTTGTCTGGATCCCGGTGGTCCGATACGGGTGCTACACCGCTGTACGGGAGAAGGATGTGCTGGAAACCATGCATGCCCATCCCGAAGCCCGCAGGGTCCTTTTGACCCGCCCGGACTATTTCGGCGGATGCCTGAGCAATGCATCGGTGCAGAGAATTGCGGAGGAAGCCGAAGGGCTGGGGATGGAACTGGTGGTGGACGAGGCGCATGGCGCGCACATGTCCTTCGGAGGAGAGATCCGGAGCAGCGGAAGCCTTGGCGCCGACGCCTGGGTGCAGTCGGTTCACAAGACCATGCCGGCCCTGACCGGGTCGGCCGTGCTGCACCTGAAAAAAGGAACCCATCTCAAAAAAGCCATGCAGGTGCTCCGGCGGGAACAGACCTCCTCTCCGAGCTTTTTGCTGATGCTCTCCATCGACGAGGCGCGGGCATGGATGGAGGAGCATGGAAAGGAAAGCCTGGAGGCGCTCCGGCAGAAAACAGCTTTTCTGAAGGAAACCGCGCTGCAACTGGGTTATACGGATCCCCGCGAAAAATGGGCTGCCTCCGGCTGTGTCTTTGACCCCTGCCGGCTGGTGCTCAGCGCACCGCAGGGAGGCAGCACCTTCCTGCGCCAGCTGGCCGAACGCGGGGTGGATGCGGAAATGGCCATGGGCAGCTGTGTGGTGTTTCTCTTATCCCCGCAGATTTCCTGGGAAGGTGTCGGGAAGACAGCCGACGTCCTGCGTGACATCCCGGCTGAGGGGTGTGCGGCAGAGAACGGGGAGCCGGTCATGGAACCGCTTCCGGAATGTGTGATGGATGTCCGCAGGGCAGCGCTTGCCCGGACGGAATCCGTTCCGCTGACCCGGGCTGCGGGAAGGGTGGCGGCCGCGTGTGTGGGATGCTATCCGCCGGGGATACCGCTGGTTGTTCCCGGAGAAGTGATTTCGGAGAAGACGGTCAGACGCCTGCTGGAAGCCGGCGAGGAAAACCGCTTCGGAACAGAAGAGGAGACGATCGAATGCGTCGCTGTGTAATCTTTGATCTGGATGGAACCCTGACACAGAGTGAAGAGGGGATTTTCCGCTGTGCGGAATATGCACTGGAAAAAATGCAGTGGAAAAAACCGGATGCGCAGACCCTGCGCCGGTTTATCGGACCTCCGCTGGTGTTTTCCTTTCAGGAATATGCAGGCATGACCAGAGAACAGGCAGAGCGTGCAACGGAACTGTACCGGGAGCGGTACACCACCGTCGGTCTCTTCGAAAACAGGGTTTATCCGGGAATCCGAACGCTTCTGCGTGCCTTGAAAAAGAGGGGCGACTGGGTGGCCGTGGCCACCGGCAAGCCCCAGGGGCCTTCCGAACGGATTCTTGCGTATTTCGGCCTCGACCGCTGGATTGACCGGGTTGTCGGGCCGGACCATGGCGCAGAGGCAGGCAAGGCAGAACTGATCCGTGCCGCGCTTCCGGACAGCTGGGATACGGCCTATATGGCCGGGGACCGGAAGTTTGACATAGAGGGCGGAAAAGAAGCCGGGCTCCGGACGATCGGGGCAGGATTCGGCTATGGTTCAGAGGAGGAACTCCGGGGCAGCGGATGCGATCTGTATGCTGCAAGCGTTCAAGAGCTGACGCAGATCCTCTGCGGGGACCAGCCGCTTCCGAAAGGCCAGTTCCTGAGCATGGAAGGCCTGGATGGTTCGGGAAAGAGCACCCAGCTCCGTCTGCTGACAGAAGCCCTTGACCGTTTCGGCTATGAAGTGGTCCACAGCAGGGAACCTGGTGGCTGCCCGATCTCGGAGAAGATCCGGGAGATTATTCTGGACCGTGCGAATGAGGGCATGACGGCGGAAACGGAAGCCCTTCTTTATGCAGCCTCCAGGGCACAGCATGTCCATGATGTGATTCTTCCCGCTGTAAGGGGCGGAAAGCTGCTGCTCTGCGACCGGTTTATCGACTCTTCGATTGCCTATCAGGGCGGAGGAAGGGAACTGGGCGTGGAAGAAGTGATGGATATCAACCAATATGCCATTCATGGACTGTTCCCGGACCTGACGGTTTTCCTGGACCTGCCGCATACCACGGCGCTTTCCAGAAGATACGGGGCCAGTGAACCGGACCGGCTGGAAATCGAAGGAGAACCATTCCATGCACGTGTGGAAGCGGCCTACCGGGAAATGATTGCAAGGCATCCGGACAGGTTTATCGCAGTGGATGCATCCCGCGGAGCGGAAGAGATCGGAAAGGATATTGCCGGAAAGGTCTTGTCCCGCCTGATGCAGATGGAGGAAAACGATGGCTGAGCGAATTGTGGTGGGCATGTCGGGCGGCGTGGATTCGTCCGTTGCTGCCCTGATGCTCAAGGAACAGGGCTATGACGTGGTTGGCGTCTTCATGAAGAACTGGGAAGAGACCGACGCAAACGGTGTCTGCAGTGCGGAAGAGGACTGGGCAGATGTACGTTCCGTCTGTGATCTGATCGGCATTCCCTATTATGCAGTCAATTTCTCGAAAGAATACTGGGATCGGGTGTTCAGCTATTTCCTGAAGGAATACAGGGCAGGCAGAACGCCGAACCCGGATGTTCTGTGCAACCGGGAGATCAAGTTCAAGGCATTTCTGGATTTTGCCATGCAGCTTGGCGCAGACCGGATGGCCACAGGCCACTTTGTCCGGACAGACGAGGCGGGCCGGCTGCTTCGGGGTGTGGATCCGGGAAAAGATCAGAGCTATTTCCTTTATATGGTCCATGCGCAGCAGCTGAAGAAAGCAGTCTTCCCGGTGGGCGGCATGACCAAGGCCGAAGTACGGGCCTATGCAGAAGCCCACGGTCTTCCGGTCAGTCACAAAAAGGACTCCACGGGCGTATGCTTCATCGGGGAGCGCAATTTCAAGAAGTTTCTCAGCACCTATCTTCCCGCACAGCCCGGTGATATGGTCAGTCCCGAGGGAAAAGTCGTCGGACATCATGACGGCCTGATGTACTATACCATGGGGCAGAGAAGAGGCCTGGGCATCGGAGGGTGCGGAACAGGAGAAAGCTGGTTTGTTATCGGAAAGAACCTGGAGAAAAACCAGCTGCTCGTTGCCCAGGGTGAGGATCACCCGGCCCTGTATTCCACACTTTCTGTCGGAGAAGATGTGACCTGGGTCGGAAAAGCCCCGATCCGGGACGGCGAAACGATGGAATGCACCTGCAAGTACCGGTATCGCCAGGCGGATCAGCCGGTGCGCGTTACCCTGACGGGAGACAAAGTCCGTATTGAAGCGCTGACGCCTCAGCGGGCAGTGACCCTCGGCCAGAGTGCCGTGTTTTATCAGGGAGAAGAGTGCCTTGGCGGCTGCATTGTGACCGAGGTGCTGGATGCCGGAAAAGGAAAGGCGAACGATCGACGGTAACGCATCGAAAACGTTCGTCGAGGACCGACCAATAAAACAAAGGGTTTGCGGCCTGTTCACCTTTAAAAAACATTGAAAAAGTTTGCAAAAAATCGCTTGACAGAAAAAACAAACGGTGATATTATAGCCAAGCTGACTCGCGAGAGACAGCACATGAACCTTGAAAACGATACAGAACAAAGTCATCTGAGAAGATGACGCGCAATCAAAAAGACAGTGATTCCGAAGAGTTGTCATTCAT
>ONVN01000383.1 GCA_900321295.1 uncultured Eubacteriales bacterium | reverse complement strand
CAGCCGTCGTGGATGGTCAGCACACCCTTGTCGCTGATCTCCCACCGGCAGGTGCCCCAGGTGCCGCTGGCGATGTTCTCCTCCAGCGCCTCCTCCACGGTCAGCTCCTCCGGCAGCCCAACGGGCTCCTCCAGCGCCTCCTCCGCTTCCTCCGGGATCAGCTCCTCCATGGAGACGGCCTCGGTTTCGGCAAAGGAGAATGTCTCCTCCTCTGCTTCCGCCGTCTCCTCCTCGATGCTTTCCTCTCCGAAGGACGGCTCTTCCTCCGTCAGCGAAAAGAACTCCTCCTCCGCGGAGATCCCCTCCGCCCACGCGGCGCCTGTCAGCAGACAGAAAACCAGCAGCAGGGACAGCCAGCGCTTCATGATGATACCTCCTCTTCAGCTCAAATACGGATCAGATGCGGACGCACAGGCCCGGCGGTCATGACATTCTGCTGCTCAGATTCTACCATGCAGACGCCCCATCGGTCAAGGCAAATTTCACCGCAAAAACCTCCCTTCCGGATGGGAAGAGAGGCTTTCACGGGCGGGAAATCAATCTTCCTCGCCCCGGCGCAGGATGCTGCGGATGAAGCTCCGCGAGCGCTCCTCCTTCGGCGCGGCGAAGAAGGCGGCGGAGGGGCCCTCCTCGATGACGCGGCCGCCGTCCATGAACACCACGCGGCTGGACACATTGCGGGCAAACTCCATCTCATGGGTGACCACCAGCATCGTCATGCCTTCTTCTGCAAGATGACGCATGACACTCAGGACCTCACCAATGAGCTCGGGGTCAAGAGCGCTTGTAGGTTCATCAAAATAGATGATTTCAGGACTGGCTGCAAGTCCGCGTGCAATGGCAACACGCTGCTGCTGACCTCCGGAAAGCTGTCGTGGGTAAGCATCTATGCGGTCCGCCATACCGACACGCCGCAAGGCATCCATGGCTGCGTCTTTCGCATCAGCATGATTCATTTTTCTTCCGCATGTAAGACCGAGTGTGACATTTTGGAGAACAGTCTTGTTGAGGAAGAGATTGTAGTTCTGAAAAACAAAGGCTGTCTTCTTTCTGATTCGGGTGATGCTGCTTTTTGAGATGGAATGCATATCATATTCTTCACCGTCAAAAAGCATGGTACCTTTGTCTGCGCGTTCAAGAAAATTGATGCATCGAAGAAGCGTGGTTTTCCCGGAACCCGATGGTCCAAGAATTGCAACGACATCGCCTTTGTTGATTTTCAGATCGATGCCCTTGAGAATTTCTGTGTTGGCATCAAAAGATTTATGGACATTCTTGATTTCCAGCATTATCGGGTCCCTCCATATGCGCTCAGTTTCTTTTCTCCCCATCGCTGCAGCACGGTGAGAACAGAACAGAACGCCAGATAGATCAGGGCTACTTCGGTATACAGGGCAAGGGACTCATATACACGTCCATTGATGACAACGGCCTGCCTGAACATTTCCGTGACGGTAATGACTGAAGCAAGAGAGGTCCCTTTGACCATGGAGATCAGGGAATTCGAAAGGGCAGGGAATGCCGTGCGGAAGGCCTGGGGCAGTATAACATGCCACATCGTCTGGAGATAGGACATGGAGACGCAATAGCCGGCTTCCATCTGTCCGGAAGGAACTGCTTCCAAGGCACCGCGCATGGATTCAGCCATATAGGCTCCTTCGTTGATTCCAAAGACAAGGACTGCAGTTGGGTAAGCATCCAGTACAATACCAACGCTGGGAAGACCGTAAAATACCAAATACAGCTGAACGAGAAGCGGCGTGCATCGAATGATCCAGATATAGATTCGGCACAGAAAACTGAGTCCACGAATATGCGCATACTGAATCATCGCCACAATAACAGCGATAATCAGAGCAAGGGTAAAAGACATGACAGTCAGGGGAATAGTGGCGGTGAAAAACTTTTCAACCAACTGCGGAAAAGCGTCTTTCAGTATTTGTAATGCACGTTCACTCATTCGTGTTCCTCCGGATTGATACAAGTGATCTCCATCAGCCGCGTCAGGACGCGAATCCCCTGAAGGTATGCACGGACAGAAATACGTTCATTGGTGCCGTGTATCCCTTCGGAAGAAACGGATTCCTCTTCAAGGAAAGGGCCGAAACGCAGGCAGCATTTGCAGACAGGTTCATACTGGCGGCAGTCTGTTGCACCACGGTTTTGTGCTGGGATAAACACCAGATTTTCAAAATAATGCTCAAGAACCTGTTTTAAATGGATATAACCATAACTGTCGATTTCAGAAGGACGGGAAGCCTCGATCTGCTGATCCAGCGAAAGTTCAACTTCAGGTCCAACCAGGTTTCTGCAATGGGCGAGCATGGTTTCAGGCGGGTCAGACGGAGCGAGCCGCATATTGATAAGAGCCCACATATCCTGGGGAAGGACATTGGCAGCAGGTGCCCCCTCGGAGATCATGGTAGGAGCAATGGTTGTTGATACCTGATGGTAAAGAGATTCCCGGGAAAGACACCATGCAAGGATTTCCGCCTCATAATGATCCATATCGGCAACCCATGTCCGCATAGGTTCTTCCGTAATGTTTGGTGAAAGAGCTCGGAATGCACTCCGCAGACAGTCCGTCAGGACTGCGGGGCGGGGATTGGAAACAATGGAGGAAATAGCGTCAGCAAGATGGCCGAGAGACGTGCCATGGAAAGGATTTGAACTGTGTCCGCCTTTGGAATGCGTCATCAGGCGGAGATCCAGATACCCTTTTTCATAGATACCAATCAGGCAGGCGAGGATTCCCGGGGCGCCGTAATCGGTGGCATCCATTACATTGCCTGCACCTTCATCAAGAACAAATTCCAGCTCAATGCCTCGTTGCATGAGGAGCGAACAGATGGCCATGGCACCTGTGGAGCAGGTTTCTTCGTCTTCACCGAAAGAGAAAAAGACGGTGCGCTTTGGGGTATATCCCGATGAGAGCAGGTATTCCATGGCCTCCAGATGGCCTATGAGCATTTCCTTAATATCCATGGCTCCGCGACCCCAGATATAGCCATCAGCCAGGTCACCCGAAAATGGGGGATGAAGCCAGTTCTTTTCTGTGCCGGGCTTGACAGGGACAACATCCTGATGAGCCATAAAGAGCGCGGGGCGAAGGGAAGGATCGCTTCCGGGAATCTGCAGAAGCAGACTGTGGCCCACATCTTCCCAAATACAGCGCTCAAGAATATGGGGATAGCTTTCACGAAGAAAACGATGGAAATCGTCAAATGCAGCATAATGCATTTTTGAAGTGTCGATATAGCTGACAGTCGGGAAGCGCAGAGCCTGCCTCAGATGGCCGATGGCACTGTCAGAAGGAAAATCAGGGTAATCGGATTCATGGGCAAACAAATCTGCAATGGCCATACAAGCTGCTCCTTGACTGGAAATATAAACCAACACGCATCATATCATACGAAAAACAAAGAAGCAAGGAAGCAAAAGAAGAGAGCAGCGCATTTAGCTGCTGCTCTGTTAGAACGGAAGAGAACAATCATTCTTCCGGAGCGCGGGTCAGGTCCAGTCCGTTGAAATAACGGGTTGAAATCTCGGAAATGGTTCCATTTGTAAGCAGGGCATCCAGGGCTTCATTGATCGCTGCGAGCAGGGTTTCCGTGTCTGCGGCTTTGCGGACTGGGATAGCAACAGGTTCACCGGGACCTTCTGCAACGACCTTGATGTTCGCTTCGGGATGGGCGAGCATATAATCGTTGATAGTAACCTGGGAATTGATCGTCGCATCCACACGGCCCTGAAGCACGAGTTGCAGGGTATCGACAAGCGCATCGACTCCTGTGACAGTCGCTCCATATTCTTCAGCTATGGCAGCATAGGTGGATGAAGCCGTGTTGGCTGTTTTCTTTCCCTGCAGATCCTCAAAGGAGTGGATGGACTCATTGTCACCGCGTACGACAAGGACCTTATGGGTATAGACATAAGGGGTTGAAAAATAGTATTTTTCTGCCCGTGTCTCTGTATATCCGACGCCATTGCAGGCAATATCAAAGCGTCCAGAATCAACACCCTGAAGTATGGAGTCCCAGTTGGTTTCTTCAAAACGAGCTTCTACACCCAGATACTGGGCAATCGCAGTACCGAGCTCAACGTCCAGGCCGACCAGTTCATTGGCCTCGTTATGGAATGTCCATGGAGCCCAGTCGCCTTCAGTAGCAATAATGATATACCCTCTTTCTTTGATCTGACTCAGAAGGTCGGCAGATTCAGCAGAGGCGGAACACAGAAAAGACAGGGCCATGATGAGCGAGAGGACAAGAACCATAAGTTTCTTCATGAGAATTCTTCACCCTTTCAGAAAATGCGTGAGAAACAGTGACTTCATGTGTTGAAAAAACAGTGTTTCCCCGGTAAACAATCTGGAAATTGAACTCAAGAAGAGAAAAATTACCAGACAAATGCATTCTAACATGGAAAACATGAATGTCAACAGACAGGACGGAGAACATGAACGGAAAGTACACAAAACATACATTATAAGGAAGAAAACGGATTCGTTTCTGCTCTTTAAAGCAAAAGGAAAAACAAACTGACGGCCTGTATTTCATGGAAAACAGAATATCATACGACATGCACAAGGCATAGCTGCCAGGTAGGATTGTTTTCAAAATCATGCGGAACCATACCCTGGAGTTTCCGTGGAAGGGGAGACAGGTGAATTTGTCTGCCGAAAGCTGGTTCCCATGAAATTGTGCGGGAAAGAAAGATCGTTATAAAAGATGCAGGAAGATATGTTTTGAGGGGATTCTATGGTACAATGCGTCGTGCTTTGCCCAAATCACGATTCGAAACGGGGGAAGGAAATTTGGCATCCAGGCATGATTATCAAAAAACACTGATTGCCTGCTATATGGGGTTTGTAACACAGGCAATCTCCGCGAATTATGCTCCATTGCTTTTTTTGACATTTCGGTCTACTTATGGTATTTCGCTGGAAAAGATTGCTCTTATCCCAACACTTTTCTTCTTTACACAGCTGATCACAGACTTTGTCTGCGCAAAATATGTAGATCGTATAGGCTATCGTACGAGTGTTGTCGCTTCGGAAGCATTGTCGGTCATCGGACTGGTGGGTCTTGCATGGCTTCCGGAGATGCTGCCGGATCCTTTTGCCGGCATACTGATCTGCGTTGTGGTGTATGCTGTGGGCAGTGGTCTGATTGAGGTCCTTGTCAGCCCGATTGTGGAAGCGTGTCCTTTTGACAATAAGGAAGGGGTCATGAGCCTGGTCCATTCTTTCTATTGTTGGGGTTCGGTTGCTGTCATTTTGCTTTCCACGGCATTCTTTGCAGTGCTTGGAATAGCAAACTGGCGGATTCTTACGTGCCTGTGGGCTATTGTGCCGCTCTACAACATTTATAATTTCGCGGTCTGTCCGATTGAGCACCTGGTGGAAGATGGGGAGAGTATGTCGATATCGCAGCTTTTCCGGACTCCGCTGTTCTGGCTGCTCGCACTTCTGATGGTATGTTCCGGTGCATCTGAGATTTCCATGTCTCAATGGGCATCTGCATTCGCTGAAGCAGCCCTTGGGGTCAGCAAAACCTTTGGTGATCTGGCTGGACCCTGTCTTTTCGCTGTATTGATGGGGATTTCCCGTGTTTTTTATGGACGCAGGAGTGAACAGCTTCAGCTGGAAAAATATATGACCGCTTGCGGTGTGCTGTGTGTTATCTGTTATCTGATGGCATCGCTTGTTCCCGGGCCTGCTGTCGGCCTCGTTGCCTGCGCAGTGACTGGCATTTCTGTCGGGATCATGTGGCCGGGTACACTCAGCATCTCATCCAAATCCTGTCCCAAAGGAGGAACTGCAATGTTTGCACTTCTTGCGCTTGCGGGGGATCTTGGAGGAACGCTTGGCCCTCTGACTGTCGGAGAATGCTCGGCACTTGCAGGAGACAACCTGCGTATTGGTTTTCTTGCTGCTGCCCTTTTTCCAGCCGTCCTGATTGTTGGTCTTCTTGCCATGCAGAAAAGGAAGCAGAATCCAGGCTTAGAGCAGGATTGATACAGATGTGCCAGCGATAACGGGCAGGAAAGACGGATGCACATGTCCTATCGGTCTGCGAATGAAATGCTTCGTTTCCTTATGAATTATAAAAATGTGAAGAAAGGAATCCGGGCGACAATATGGAAATGCATGAAGTCTATCATAGAAATGGAACACCAACGGGCCAAATCGTTGAGAAACATGCTCCAAGAGAAGCTGGCCAGTATTTTCTCCATGCCATTCTCATCCTGAAGTGTGCTGACAGTCCTTCACCTGGTGCCGGGGAAGGCCTGTATATCATGCAGCAGCGTTCACTTCATGCACGCTATTATGCCGGGAAGTGGGATGTCACAGGAGGCGGCGTGCAGGCAGGGGAATCTGTGAGAGAAGCAGCCGTCAGGGAGGCATGGGAAGAACTTGGCATCAGAGTAACACCCGAGGAACTCAGAGAATACCATCAGTATTATGCGGACTGGGATGATGGGTCCGGACTGATCATCACAGTTTATGCCTGCAGGGTACAAATACCCGATCAGGGGTTCAGCATCTGCAAAGAGGAAGTCAATGACGTAAAGATTGTACCGTTCCATACATTTCGCTTGCATGTGATGGACCATAATGATGAGGCTTTTGGCCGCGCACTGGATCGGATTGAAGCAGAACTGTAATCCATCATCGGTTTTTTCTCAAGAAATCTGCCTTGACACATATGCGACGAATGTCTATAATTTCGCACAGGAAACCAAAAATCACATTATCTAAGGAGGCTCTTCTTTATGAGAAAGTTTCTTGCTATGCTTCTTGCCATCATGATGGTGATGAGCTGCGCTGCTTTTGCATCTGCTGATGATCAGGTCAATGCAGACGCGGAATTGGTTGCAGCTGCCAAGGCAGAAGGTGAACTGGTTGTTTACGGGTCCTGCGAGGAAGAATATCTTCAGGCTGCATGTGATGGCTTTGAAAAGCTTTACGGCATCAAGGTGACACATCAGCGTCTCTCCACAGGTGAAGTTCAGTCCAAGATTGAAGAGGAAAACGGAAATCCCTCCGCAGACGTCTGGTTCGGCGGCACTACCGATCCTTACAATGTATGCGCTGCAGAAGGTCTCCTGATGCCCTATGAAGCAAAGAATGCAAGCCATCTGCTGAATTCTGCCTATCGTGATGCAGAAGGCAACTGGTATGGCATCTATAAGGGAATTCTTGGTTTCATGGTCAATCGTGAAGAGCTTGAACGTCTCCAGCTTCCGACTCCCCAGGACTGGCCGGATCTTCTGAAAGAAGAATACAAGGGTTTGATCTGGCTCTCCAACTACAATACGGCAGGTACAGCTAAGCTCGTCATCAATACGATGATCCAGAAGTATGGCCATGACGCAGGTATCCAGTATCTCGTGGACCTCGATAAGAACGTTCAGATCTATACAAAGTCTGGCTCTGGTCCTTCCAAGAATGTGGGCACTGGTGAATGTGTCATCGGTATTGGCTTCCTCCATGATGGTATCACCCAGATCGTGGATAACGGATATGACAATATCGAACTGGTTGTTCCGTCCTCCGGTACTTCCTTTGAAATTGGTGCTACGGCCATTTTCAAGGGTGCAAAGCATGAAAATGCTGCAAAGCTGTGGGTTGAATATGCCCTGTCTCCTGACTGTGTCAATCAGGCAGACGAATATGGCAGCTATCAGTTCCTGGTACTCGACAATGCTGAACAGCCTGCTCAGGCAGCCGAGTTTGGACTTGATCCCGAGAATGTCATGGATTACGATTTCGAAGATGCCAAGAATAACATTAAGACCTACATTGAAGAGGTTATGAAGGCTCTGGGCGGCGGAGACGATCGTTTCAAGACCGAGTGATCGAATCACAGGATTGAGGGACGGGAAACCGTCCCTCATTTTTTCAATTTTCACCTGCTTTTCGTGGATTCATGCGCAATAGCAGGAAAACGGAAAGGAGCGATGCCCTGTGAGTAAACGACAGGGTGCAAATCTTGATCGCAGGAAACTGCTGGCTGACCCGATCATGATGGGAACTATCATTGTTCTCATTACGTTCCTGACGATCTTTATTGTGTATCCTCTGGCGATCCTTCTGGTTGATGCTGTTTATTCGAATGAAACTGGCCTGACCATGGAGTTTTTTGCCAAATCTTTTGCCAGCAGACAATTTCGCACAGCGATTACCAATACACTGAAGGTGGGTGCGCTTGTCGGTATCCTGTCCACTCTGATCGGACTTCTGTTTGCCTATGTTGAAGTCTATGTCAAGGTGCGGACACGCTTTATGTCCGGACTCTTCAAAGTGGTTTCCATGCTGCCTGTTGTTTCTCCTCCGTTTGTGCTGTCACTGAGCATGATTATGCTTTTTGGCAAAGCAGGCATCATTACAAGGCATATACTGGGAATCTATGACAACAATGTCTATGGTTTCTGGGGGATCACGGTCGTGCAGACCATGACCTTTTTCCCTGTGTGTTATATGATGTTCCGCGGCCTTCTCAAGAATATTGACCCATCCATGGAGGAGGCAAGCCGTGATATGGGAGCATCACGGATGAAGGTTTTCACATCCGTAACATTCCCGCTTCTGCTTCCGGGCATGGGCAATGCATTTCTGGTGACATTCATTGAGTCGATTGCTGACTTCGCCAACCCTATGCTGATCGGCGGATCCTATGATACGCTGGCAACAACCATTTATCTCCAGATCACTGGCGCATATGACAAGAACGGAGCCTGTGCTATGGCTGTCGTGCTTTTGATGATTACGATGCTTATGTTTATTGTGCAGAAGTTCTATCTGGAAAGCAAGACAGCCGCAACACTGACCGGGAAGGCAAGCCGTGCCCGTATGCTGATCGAAGAAAAGTCGGTGACCGTACCTCTGACGATCCTCTGCTCCCTGATCGCCCTGTTTGTTATCATGATGTACATCTGTGTTCCTTTTGGAGCAACGTTTACGACATGGGGACGCAATTTCACACCGACCTTCAAATGGTTCCGACTTGTTTTTGAACGCTATAAGGGATTCAAGGCGTTTAAGGATTCATTCATCCTGTCCCTGATCTCTGCACCGATTACGGCTCTCCTTTCGATGATCATTTCCTATTTGGTCGTCAAGAAAAAATTCAAGGCAAAAGGTTTCATCGAAGTGGTGTCCATGCTTGCGATGGCCGTTCCCGGGACGGTTCTTGGTATTGGATATATCCGTGGATTCGCTGGCGGCGTTTTTCGTACAGGTTTCCTGCAGGGCATTTATGGCACAGGACTGATTCTGATCATTGTCTTTGTGGTTCGCTCCCTGCCTACAGGAACCCGAAGCGGTATTTCTGCGCTGCGCCAGATTGACAAGTCGATAGAAGAATCTGCCTATGATATGGGTGCAAACAGTTTTAAAGTGTTTACATCAGTTACCCTGCCTTTGATCAAGGACTCTTTTCTCTCGGGCCTTGTGACAGCGTTTGTTCGTTCAATTACTGCAATATCCGCGATTATTCTTCTGGTAACTCCGAACTATCTGCTGATTACCGTGCAGATCAACGAGTTTGCAGAAAAAGGATCGTATGGCCTGGCCTGTGCGTTTGCCACGATCCTTATCATTATCACCTATGGCGCTGTTCTGCTGATGAATGTCTTTATCAAGTACTTCGGCACAAGCCGTGTTCAGCGTAAAGCGGAGAAAGAAGAACAGGAACTGGCCAAGCTGGCAAAGAAAGGATAAGGTGGCAGAATCATGAGTGTTAAAGAACCGAAAGGTGTCCGTTTGGACCATATCAGCAAGATTTACCAGGATCCCAAAACCAGAAAGGATTTCTATGCTGTAAAGGATTGTAATCTGGATATCAAACCTGGTAGCTTTATTACATTGCTTGGCCCCTCTGGTTGTGGGAAAACAACTACACTCCGTATGATTGCAGGTTTTGAGAGCCCGGATGAGGGTGAGATCTACCTGGGTGGTGAGCCGATTAATGCGCTGACGCCCAACAAACGTGATACGGCCATGGTGTTTCAAAGCTACGCCTTGTTCCCGCATTACAACGTCTTTGACAATGTGGCCTATGGCCTCAAACTCAGAAAAGTGCCAAAGGCAGAGATTGAACGCCGGGTGGAAGAAATTCTTGCGCTTGTCGAACTGAAGGGCATGGAGGCCCGCATGACAAATCAGCTTTCAGGCGGCCAGCAACAGCGTGTAGCACTGGCACGCGCTTTGGTGGTGGAACCCGGTGTTCTCCTGTTTGATGAACCGCTCTCGAATCTGGATGCCAAACTTCGCGTGCAGATGCGGACGGAGATTCGAAGAATTCAGCAGCAGCTCGGCATTACGGCAATTTATGTCACGCATGATCAGTCCGAAGCCATGTCCATTTCTGATCAGATCATTCTCATGAAGAGCGGTGTTATTGCGCAGATGGGCACCCCGATGGAAATCTATTATCATCCGAACTCCGAATTTGTGGCTGATTTCATCGGTGAATGCAATTTCCTGAAAGGAAACGTAGTATCTGCAGGAGACGGCGAGGCCATTCTTTCTGTATATGGGCATCAGGTTCCTGTCGAAGCTGCAGGGACGGTTGCCAACGGCGAGCAGCGTGAGATTGTTCTGCGCCCTGAAGCAATACAGATCGGTGATACAGGCCTTCTGCCCTGCAAGGTGGAACTGAGCTGCTTCATGGGCTCATATCAGAACTACCATGTTCGGGTAGGGGATACACTTGTGAAGATTTCAGATAACTGCCCTGTCAATAAAAAAATCTATCAGGTTGGAGATTCAGCATGGATAGCCTTTGACAAAGCATGCGCTCACTTATTATAATGTTTTTATTCTATAAAAAAGGAGTGACTGAAGATGACGATCTACAGCATCGCTGAGGATGCATTCAGACCATACGGACGCATTGTGGATGGATATGATGTACAGGGAATTCTGGATGCCCTGAAGAAGACCCCCGTTCCGGATAATGTCATTTATACCCCGCGCGAAGAAGCCCTGCATCAGGCAGATCATGCCACTGAAGTTGGCATAGGTCTTTTCGGGGGTATGCCGTTTGAATTCGGGTACTGCAATGGCCATAACACAAAACTGAATTGCCTTGAATTCCACCGTGATTCAGAATTCAATCTGGGTACAGAAGACTTTATTCTGCTTCTGGCAAAACAGAGTGATATTGTGAACGGGCGTCTGGACACTTCAACGGTCAAAGCATTCCGTGTTCCGGCAGGCGTACTGGTGGAAGTATATGCAACCACGCTGCATTATGCTCCGTGCCATACGGATCCGCAGAAGGGATTTCAGGTACTGGTGGCACTTCCTGAAGGCACCAACACGGACTTCCGCCCGGAGGATGGAGCAAATATCATGGATAAGATGCTCTGGGCAAGAAACAAATGGCTGTTGGCGCATGCGGATAGTGATGAAGCAGCACAGGGAGCCAAGGTTGCTCTGACAGGGGCCAACATCGACATTTCTGCGGATCTCTGAGAAAAAACGACATAAGAAAAAGCGCACGGGAGTGCGCTTTTTCTTATGTGGAAAACTGCCTTTGCTCAGGCAAGTTCTTCGTGCAGTGTGTTTCTGACAGCACCAGGGCCGGCAATTTCGCGTGCGACAAGTTCTTCTACGCGAGAAGCGAGGCCTGCATCATAAAGGTCGACTCCGAAAATCAGCTTGTTATGGAGAATGCCATCCAGATGTCCTTTGACGGATGCGGAGTCGCCAAAATGTATTTCAGAGAGTTCTGCCTGCAGCTGCTGGAGCATTGGATCACTGGAAACATCCATGGGTCTGCCTTCATCATCAATGCCAAGGAGATAACGAATCCATCCAGCAAGTGCCAGAGAGATGGCCTTGAGGGAAGAAGTATCCAGAGAAGGATCTGCCATGTAGCTCTTGATGGTTTCGCCGAAACGGATCGGAATCTTTTGTGAAGTATCCGTTGCAATACGCTGGGGTGTGTCCGGCATGAAGACATTGGGCAGACGCTGTCCGATGACCTCATCAATGAAAGCACGGGGCGAAATGATGCCGGGATCCGTTACGACAGGCAGACCTTCTGTGTAGCCAATTCGGTTTACAAGAGCGACCAGATCAGCGTCTTTCATCTCATCAGCAATCAGGGTATACCCGAGAAGACATCCGTAAACAGCAAGCCCTGTATGAAGAGGATTCAGGCAGGTAGTCACCTTCATGCGTTCAGTCTTATTGACAGTTTCGCGATCCGTCATATAGACCCCCGCTTTTTCAAGGGCAGGGCGGCCGTTCGGAAAACGATCTTCCACGACGAGGTACTGTGGTACTTCCGCATTGACGAACGCGGCAATATAGGTGTTCCGGCTGGTAATGACGGGAGCCATATCTTCCACTCCGAGAGCTTTCAGCTGGTTTTCAATAACAGCAGCAGGCCGCGGGGTGATTTTGTCGATCATGCTCCAGGGGAAAGAAACACGGGTCTCATCTTCAAGATATGCGACGAATCCGGCATCGACAAAACCTTTCTTCTCCCAGGCTTCCGCCATTTCAACAACAGAAGCGCGCAGCTTCTCACCGTTGTGAGAGCAGTTGTCCATGCTGACCAGTGCCATAGGAGTCGCACCGGCCAGATAGCGTGCATACATCATCGCACAGACAACACCCATGGCATGAACGGCGTGATCAGGACCATTCTCCATGTCAAAGGCTGCGGGGGCAGTCAGTTCGCCTTTCATATTGCGCAGGGCATAACCCTTTTCAGTAATTGTGAAGGAAGCCATCTGAAGACTTGGATTCACAAAGACTGACTTGAGCAGATTCCATTGTGCCTGATCCTTGCTGTTCGCCCGGATACCGCAGGCAATTGAGGAAATGACTTCTTTTTTGGTAGAGCCATCAGGACACAGAGACACCATGAGGGTCATGCTGTCGTGAGGATCATAAATCTTGTCAATGATCTCAAAATCAAAAGTTTCGGCAGCAATAATACCGGAGTCGGCTTCGCCACTGTTCAGCAGTTTCTGCTGAAGGCCGGCAATAAAACCGCGGAAAATATTGCCTGCACCGAAATGTACCCAGACGGGTTTTTCTGCTGTTTTCCGGGCCATTTCTTTCCAGTCATATGCAGGAAGAACAATATCGGCGTTTGCCCAGGCTTTGGTATCCTGAATACCTTGATAAGAAAGAATCATCCTAATACCTCCTCAAAAATCACTTTTTCATGTTCTTATGCAGCAGATGTTTTCCATGTCCGATGAATTATACGGCACCATACATGCGATCCTGTAGACAGGAACCAGGATGCTCCTTTCATCCCGGATCCAGGAACAGATGGCGGATCAAAGAGAACTGGAACGTTGCGACCAAGCCTGCGATAAGACATTTCATCAATCGGCCTGCCTTCTCAAGCATGTATTGTGCATATCTTACCATGCCGGGACCAAAACGTCCATTGTTAAAAACATTGACGTTATTGCAAAAGTTGCGTATACTCACGGGAGTTTGACACCAAAAGACAGAGAAGTAGCCTTGAAAGCTAGAAATAGCTTTATTTTTTTGTCAATATGAGCAATTTTGCTATT
>ONVN01000284.1 GCA_900321295.1 uncultured Eubacteriales bacterium | reverse complement strand
GGATCTGCCACAGCCCAGAAGGCAGGCTTTGGTTCATAATGTTCATCAAAGAGCAGGGGATATTCATAACTGCGATAGCTCATGTTGTCAGTCAGTCCCCAGACTTCTACAGCTTCTGTCTGGTCAGCAAAGCGGAGCATCAGATTCATGACGTCAGCATATTTTTTTGCCTGTTTTTCCAGTGCTTCCTCGGAATATGCCTTAATTCCCACATCCAATTCACTGACGCGGAGCTTCAATCCAAGGGAAGCAATCGTATTGACTGCGTTCGAAAGCATGGTCATGCTTGGCTCGAGTACACGGTGATGCATCTGGAAGCCGTACCCATCAATATTGCCTTCTGCAATGAGCTTTTCCAACAGATTCACGATCCCTTTAAGCTTGCCCGGGTACGCCGTATTGTAGTCGTTATAGTACAACAAGGTTCCTTCGGGAGCGTATTTTCTTGCATATTCAAAAGCACGTTCCACATAATCTTCACCGATAATTGTGTACCAGATTGATTTGCGCAGACCTTTGGTACCATCATCAATGGCTTCATTGACGACGTCCCAGGAAACGACGACTCCGGGGTAACTGTTGTTCAGCTCATTCATAACCGCTTTGATATAATTTTCCAGGCGTCCCAGCATCGCTTCACGGGTGAGCAAGGGCTTCTCTTCGTCATAACCCTCATGAAAGAAGGCATCTTTTGTTTGAATATGCCACAACAGCACATGACCATGAACTTTAAGACCATGATCCCGCGCAAAATTCAGAAGAGGTTTTGCTGATGTCAGGTGAACAGCAACCGCTGTTTCATCTCCGGTTTCCTGGACCATCTTTTTGCTTCGGGTCCAGTCGATGACAAAGTCTGGTTTCAGCTCGTTTTCAGGGGTCAGAATACTGAATTGATCTAGAATCAGCTGCTTCAGATGTGCATTTGCGAAAGCGGACTGTGGAGCAGCTGCTCCGAAGTCAAACTTGTCGGCATAGATCGCTTTCAGGGATGGTGTTTCTCCCAGAACAGGAAAACAGGCTGTCAGCAAACAGACCAGCAGAAGGAATGCGACTCGTTTTTTCATGGCGAAAACTCCTTTGTGGATATTAACATGAACGTTCAACTTGTTAATGAGATACTACCATAATTCTTGAAAATGGGAAAGATACGATTTGTATTATGATAAGCAAGGAGAACATCTGTAAAAATGTGCTGCCGATTGTCTCTTGTGGCTTTCCCATCTGCAGAAGCAGGGATTATCCAATAAGCAGGAGAGGGTATCTGTGGAGTATGGGATGCATTGGTTATCCTTTCCACAGCGTTTTATTGTCTGCGCCGGCGAGTATACCGAAGACCAGAACAACAATGGTACAGATGATGGTTACCGGATTGAGAAGGTTTTGGTCATGAAGCAGGAGAATACTGAAAAGGACAGCCCATGCAGCATAGGTAATATTTAAGGCCATTGCTTTTGAAGCGCCGATCTGACCAATTGCACGGTAGTACAGGAGATAGGATACTGTTGCAAAGAAAGCCGCAGCTGCAATGACGGGAATAAGCGAACCTGTATTGCTGAAAAGTGAGAATGTAAATGGCCACCCATTCAACAGGGGAAGAATGACCATGCCGTGAACCAGCGCAGACGTGGTTTGTCTGATCTGGAGGGCGGAAGCTTGGGAGAGGGAATGATCACGAACGCATTTTGCTATGATCACAGCTTCAATCCCCCAGCCAGTGGCACACATGATCGTACCTGCAAATCCAAGCCAGAAGTTTGTAATATTGATATACGGACTGTAACTCAGTCCGTATACACCCAGCATGCTCAGAAACAGAAAAATCCATCGATACCAGGACATTTTTTCTTTCAGAAAGAAGAAGGCAAGCACTGCACCGATGGCAGGATAGACAGCGCTTGCGACTGCACCGATGGATGCTCCCATGTTGGCAACGGAAAGGACATAACCGGTCATGCCGACAGGGCCTCCGATGACAGCTGCAAGCGCAACAAACATCCCGCTTCTGCTTTTCAAACTCCTGAAGACGTCAGGAAGGGTACCATGGAAACCATTATAAATGCATATCCAGATTGCAGAGAATAAGTCATGAAGGAATGTGCTTGCAAATGGTGCGAGCAGAACAGCCTGCTCTGTGCTGACCATTGGTGTCATCGTCAGGGCAAAACCAAGAATCATGGTTTCAAAGGCCCAGGTCATACCGGCCAATATCCCGGATCCCATGTTGTCTTTCCTCCGTGAAAGAAGTAATATGCTTCGGCAAAGAGCTATTTCTGCAAAACAGATATGCACCAAGAAATGCCTGCT
Source organism: uncultured Eubacteriales bacterium (assembly GCA_900321295.1). GTDB lineage: Bacteria > Bacillota > Clostridia > Christensenellales > Aristaeellaceae > UBA2943. The sequence goes on along the minus strand of ONVN01000284.1, from coordinate 460 downwards.
CAAGAAACCAGTAATCCATTGCATGTGTTTTTGAAGGAAAAAAGGCATACATTCTTCCCGGCATGATACACAGTTTTTTGCTGATACGCTCAATGCTTTTCGTATACAGTCTGTTTATATTCCATGCGGCTTTGGTTGTCAATGTGTCCAAAATCAAAGATTTTTAATGAAGGATTATAGAACGTACCATGAAAGAAAAGAAGGAAGGACTTCATAACCAGGACAATAATCTGTAATGGTTTTGTATAATTGCAAGAACAGAGAGGGAATGTTATAATCATTCTTGCATGTTGCCTGAAAATGAATATTGAGACGATTCTTCTCATGACTGGCTGATCGTGACGGAGGACTGAAAAAAAGTCACTTTATACCAAAGCAACTTGGCACACTCTTTCGTCCGGAATGAAATCCTTGCAAAAGTTGTCTATTATCAATAACAAAATTATCAATCTGTCATTCT
>ONVN01000036.1 GCA_900321295.1 uncultured Eubacteriales bacterium | reverse complement strand
CCCTGCCTGGGGACTGCCCGCTGCATGCGTGACCTGCTCACGGTCTGTCTGGATACAGACACCGCGGGAATCCTGCTGAACCCCTGGGACCATCCTTTTCTGCTGGCCAAAAACCTGATCTGCATGATTTTTCAGGCAGAAGAAGCCGAAACGGAACATAGCTGCTTTTCTTCTTCCCCGGCATGATTTCCGTTCTCTTTGTCTCCCTTCCGGGAAGTACTGTTCGCGGCACTTCCCGGCTTTTTTCTGTCCGTACATTCTGTTTCTTGACATGTGAACGATCGTTCACTATACTCTCTTGCAGCTGTTTGTTCACATATCAGGAGGAGATGGTTTCCCCGCCTGAACGCTCCGTGATGCCTGCGGAGGCTCGGCTCCGCAGTGTGAACCGCACCGCATCAATCCAGACAAAAACTATCTGCAAAAGGTTCATGGCTGTCCGCCTGCAGGCGGAGCCATGACAGGAGGTATCCATGGAAAATCTGATTGCCTGCTGCGGACTCGACTGTGCACAGTGTGAAGCCCGCCTGGCCACTCTGCTGGAGGATGACACGCTGCGGGCGAAAGTCGCCTCGGCGTGGTCTGAACTGAACCATACAGAAATTACGCCGGAGATGATCCACTGCGTTGGATGCAGGGTCAACGGTGCGAAAACTCCGTTCTGTGAATCCATCTGCCCCATCCGGCCCTGCGCTGCCGAGCGGAAGGCGGATACCTGCGCAAGCTGCGCGGAAATGGAAACCTGTGCCCGGCTCGGCATGATCACCGGAAACAACCCGTCTGCTCTGGAAAACCTGAAGGGCCGCGGAATGCAGCTTGTTGAGCCTTCCATGGAATACGATGCGCAGATCCAGGCTTACCGGAAGGAGTTTCTTGCGTCCGGAGACTCCATGGACGGAAGCAGCTCTCTTCTGCGTTATGAATGCACAAAGGACTGGCTCGACCATACTGAAGCCATGAAGAAACCGGAAACCACGCCTGAAGGACTGGTTCCGGCGACGCAGTTTCTCTATGTACGTGCATCCGACCGGAAAGTCGTCGGCGTTATCCAGATCCGGCATTGTCTCAACGACTTTCTTGAAAAGTATTCCGGACACATCGGATATTCGGTATGCCCGAGTGAACGGAGAAAAGGATATGCCGCACAGATGCTCCGGCGCGTCCTTCCCGAATGCAGAGCGCTCGGCATCGGGAAAGTCCTGGTCTCCTGCATTCAGGAAAACGAAGGCAGCCGCAGGACCATCCTCAAAAACGGCGGCGTCTATGATTCTACCGTTTATATGAAAGAGCGTGACGTCTATCTTGAAAAATACTGGATCGATGTTCCGGATTACACCTGTGTCACCCTCCGGGACCGTCCTAACCTTCTCGGGCCTGCGGCTGCATGGTTCCATGCGAAATGGGGTGTTCCGGAAAAAGCCTATCTGGAATGCATGACAGCCTATCTGAAAAAAGAAACGGAATACGGCTGGTATCTGTGTCTGATCGGTGACCGGATTGCCGGAGGCCTCGGTGTCATTCAGAATGATTTTCATGACCGCAGGGACCTGTTTCCGAATGTCTGTGCGGTGTATACCGAGGAAGCCTTCCGTGGGCAGGGCATTGCCGGGCGCCTCCTGCAGACAGCCGTTGAGGACCTGCGCGTCAAAGGCATCTCTCCCGTTTATCTTGTCACCGATCACATTGGCTTCTATGAGCGGTATGGCTGGGAGTTCCTGTGCATGGCCCACGAAGACGGAGGGACGGAACAAACGCGGGTGTATATCCATCGATAAGTCCCTCATAAGCGCTGAAATCCGGGAATCCCATGGAAGAAGGTTTTGTGGAATACAGACGCAAACCCCTCGGCTTCTTCTCCGCACGGAGCGGCTGGCACGAACTTGTCCTGATGTGCCTCGTCCTGAAGGAAGTGCCATAATCCCAGGCAGCAGCATACTCCACGCTGCGTGGGTACCGTCCACCGCACAACTGTGATACGCTTCACGCTGAGGGAGGGATATGCATGAACAATTATGTGACCGGATCCATGATCCGCCGACTTCGTGAAGAAAAACGCCTGACACAGGAAGAACTGGCATCCCGGATCTTCGTGAGCAACAAAGCCGTCAGCAAGTGGGAAACAGGCCAGGGATTTCCGGACATCAGTCTCCTGGAGCCCCTGGCAGACGCACTCGGCGTGTCCGTCATCGAACTGCTGTCCGGGGAGGCCGTCCGGAATCAGAACCGTGCCTTCAACATGCTGCGCACGCGGTTCTATGTTTGTCCTGTGTGCGGAAATGTCATCCATGCCACCGGCGAAGCCGTTATCAGCTGCTGCGGCATTACACTTCCCCCGATGGTCCCGGAGGCACCGGATGCTGACCATACCTTTCATCTTTCGGTTGTGGAAGACGAATACTTTGTCACGCTGTCTCACCCCATGACAAAGACCCACTTCCTTTCTTTTCTGGCTGCGGTCTCGGACCAGGGCATTCAGCTCGTCCGGCTGTATCCGGAGGGAAATGCGGAAGCCCGCTTCAAAATCAGCCGCGT
>ONVN01000395.1 GCA_900321295.1 uncultured Eubacteriales bacterium | reverse complement strand
TCATCCAGCTGGTCCCGACAGACATAAATATGCAGGTTTCCGTCCCCGGCATGACCGAAGGAACGAATGCGGACACCTGCTTTCCTGCCAATGGCTACGGTGCGGTGCAGGAAGGCTGGAATGGCATCTCTGGGCACGACAACGTCACATTCATCCATGGTGGTTGTGGAACCTTTGATGGCCTCGAGAAATGCCCCACGTGCATTCCAGATGCTTTCCTTGCGTTCGTCGGTGTCGGCGAGGAGAACATCCTTTGCGCCTATGGAAAGAGCCAGGGTTGTCAGCACGTCAATGGAAGGCTGTAAAGCTTCCGGACTTGCTCCGTCCAACCGGACCAGGAGATACGCATTCGCACTGGTATCTGGAAATTTCTTGCCCAGATAATCCTCAGCACAGGAGATCACTTCCCGCTCCATGAATTCGACAGCGGTGGGGTCACAACCGCAGCCAAGGATTTTTGGAACCGCGCTGATGCAGACGTCCAGATCATCAAAAGGCATCAGGAGGGAAAGGTTTGTCTTGGGTTCCGGTACAAGTTTCACGGTCAGCCGTGTCAGGAAAGCAAGAGTGCCTTCTGACCCGATCATCAGGTCAAGGAGACTGTATCCGGAAGAATTCTTGACGTTCTTGCCGCCGAGCTCCATCACGGTTCCATCCGCAAGGACAACTTCCATGCCCAGAATATAATCCCGGGTGACGCCATAACGCACAGCACGCATGCCTCCCGCATTGGTCATGGCATTCCCGCCCATGGTGGCCGTCTTTTCGCCGGGATCCGGAGGATAAAAGAGTCCTGTCCCTTCCAGATATTTCGGAAATTCCATCAGGAGTACGCCGGGTTCAAGCGTGGCTGTCATATTGCGTGTATCGACTTCCAGGACCTTTTTCATTTTTTCCGTGGACAGGACGATACCTCCGTGAATGGCAACACAGCCGCCGCAAAGCCCTGTTCCCGACCCGCGCGGAGTTACGGCGATATGGCGGGCATTGCAGTAAGCGAGAACACGACGGATTTCCTCTGTGGTCAGTGCCTGCAAAACGGCTTCAGGCATATAATGACCGTATTCTGTCATTTCATCATGGTCATAGTCCGAGGAGATTGCATCTCCCCAGAACACACGGCCGGGCATCAGATCAGAAAAATACTGCAGATCCGTCTGCGTGACCGGATTGAAGGTACTCATGCCTGCACCTCCTTCAGTTTTGAGATCAGTTCGGGGATGACTTTGTACAGATCATCGACGATTGCGATGTGAGCGACATCAAAGATCGGCGCATTACGGTCCGTATTGATGGCGATAATATGATCGCTGGCATTCATGCAGGAAGTAAACTGAATGGCCCCGCTGACGCCGCAGGTAAGGATCAGCTTCGGACGGACGGTGCGTCCGGAAAGGCCGATCTGACGGTCATTGGTGGTCCAGCCTTTCTCGACAAGGGGACGCGTTGTGGCCCAGTCGCCTCCGAGCAGGGCAGCGAGTTCACGGATCATATCCAGATCACTTTCTTTCTGGAGCCCGCGGCCGCCAACAACCAGGATCTCAGCATCGGAGATGTTCCTTTTTTGTGGAACAGGGGTTACACGGATGCATTTTACAGGGCTCAGGGCGACATCCCTGGGAAGATTCCGGGAAAGAATGGTGCCGTAAGGGGTATCCCTGCGGACTGCAGGATTCATCACCTTATAGCGGACGGTCGCAAACTGCGGCCGTGTATGTGTGGTGACGATCTGCGCCATGATGTTTCCGCCAAAAGCAGGCCGGATTTGGACAAGGTCCGAGTTTTCGCGGAGTTCGAGTCTGGTACAGTCTGCTGTGAGCCCGGTATGGAAGCGTGTGGACAGCCTCGGAGCGAGGCTTCTTCCCAGAGAGGTGGCACCGACGAGGACAACGCTGGGGCGGCAGAAGCGGATATAATCCTCCACACAGCTTGCATAGGCATCTGCACGGAAAAAAGAGAGTGAAGGGTCATCATAGACGGCAATTTCACTAACACCATAATGGCGCAGCTCCTCTGCATAGCATGCAACACCGTTTCCGACCAGGACAGCCTTCACTTTGAAACCAACAGGGTCTGCAAGTTCATGGGCTTTTCCGATCAGCTCCAGACCAACAGGATGCAGACGGTTGCCGCTGACTTCCGTGAAAACGAGAATGTCATTCCATTTGGATTTGTCAATTTCACTTGTTTTGGTTTCAAGTTTTAGGATGGCTTTTTCCGGACAATTCTTGACACAGATGCCGCAGACTTTGCATGCGGCATTCAGCTCAGGTTTTCCGCCGACCATTTCAATGGCGCCAAACGGACAGTTGGACTGACACAGGCCGCAGCCAGTGCATTTGCGCTCAAGAACAGCAATTTTCGCCATGGTTGCAAACCTCCATTCAGATAAATTTCCACTTTTTCAGTGTTTCCATCAGGTGCGCTGCATGGTTACCCTCTTCCCAGATTTCATGCTCCACATCATTTTCAGGCGGAAAAATCCGCTCGACCTGGGTTGCACTGCCGCTCAGACCGTAATGGTTTTCATCGGTGTCCAGGAAACTGTCGAGTCCTTGGATATGAATGGGTTTGTCCCCGATTTCCCGGGCAATTTTCAGGGAAGGAAGACGAGGCATGCAGATGTCCTGCTCCACGGTGACCAGGCATGGAAAGGGCATATGAACGGTTTCGATGACATCCTGAAGCTGCTGCTCCGCGTCAACACCGTCTCCGTTCACCGTCAGACGGCTGACCCAGGCAGCGTGGGGAATCCCAAGGTATTCTGCGATGGCAGGACCAACCTGGGCTGTATCGCCGTCTGTGGTCTGCTTGCCACACAGAATAAGGTCGAAATCTCCGACGGAACGGATGGCCTGGGAGAGGGTATAGCTGGTGGCCAATACATCCGCGCCACCCAGACGGCGGTCAGAGAAAACATAGCCGTCATCCGCTCCCATCATGTACGCTTCCCGGATAATGGACTGAGCCTGAGGTGGCCCCATGGTGCCAACGGTAACGGTTCCGCCATGTTCCGCCTTAAGACGCAGAGCAGTTTCCAGCGCGTACAGATCGTAAGGATTCATTTTGCTGGCAACACCGGTGCGCTTGAGCACACCGGTCTGTTCATCGACCTGAACTTTGTTGGTTGCAGGGACCTGCTTGATGCACACAAAAATGTTCATGCATGGGTCTTCCTTTCTTTGTGATATGGACAGTGGGCATGGGCTTTTCTGGGAATTAATCGCTGGAAAGGCGTTTTTTCTTCCGGAGAACCGGATAACCCGGCAAAAACGGAATCATATTTCACACGCACCAGCTTTTTCTGCCGGGACGGTGACCGTTGTGGTCTTTCCTGTATCGGTGTGACGGATGCTGACGGTCTGAGCGTGGCCCGTGGGATTCCACAGCGTCACCGCCATGCTGCCGTCGGAAGCTTTCCATCCGCGGACATATACATAGGGATTGTCCCAGGTGAAACCGTCACGGTCCACAAAACGTCCCTGGAGCAGATGCCGGGCGTATTTCCTGTACAGTGCATTGAGTTCTTTGAGGTAAGCTGTGTAATCCGGCAGGTCTTTCAGGCTCCCGCAGCACCGGTAAATGGTCATGTCAAAGCGAAGCCCGAGGAGAAAACTGTATCCTGCATAGGCAAGATAATGCTCTTCATCTTCGCCGCATTCGCGGTTGGTGCTGATGAGTTCCGGAAAGGTATACAGATACATTTCAGGAAGAGCGGAATCCGTTTTCTGC
>ONVN01000076.1 GCA_900321295.1 uncultured Eubacteriales bacterium | reverse complement strand
TGGTCCTGGTCCACAGCTCGCTTATCCTGCCTTCAAAACCCCCGTCGAAACCGTATCATCCCCATGGAGAAGCATCTTATTTCTGGCGATTTCTAAGTGCCCGCTGAATTTCCCGCTGCGCATCCCGTTTGGCAGTACTGTCCCGCTTGTCATGTTCCTGTTTGCCCTTGCACAGGCCCAGTTGAAGCTTCATTCTGCCATCCTTCAGATACACTTCGAGGGGGACCAGCGTATATCCCTGTCGAGCAATCAAACCGTCCAGTTTCCGAATCTCTGCTTTATGCATCAGAAGACGCTTCGGGCGGAGAGGATCCCTGTTAAACTGATTGCCCTGCTCGTAAGGTGAAATATGCATACCTTCGACCCAGATTTCACCCTTGCGGACTGCAGCCCAGCTTTCTTTCAGGCTTACACGTCCCTGTCGCATGGATTTGACTTCTGTCCCGAATAATTCAATCCCACATTCGTAGCGTTCCTCCACAAAATAGTCATGGAAGGCTTTGCGATTCTGCGCCACAGTCTTTGTTCCTTTCTGATGCGGCACACGCTCACCTTCCTTCCCTTATTTTGCCGGAGAAGTATACCATGTTTTCATTTGCGTTGCAATCCATTTTTTCGTCTGGTATAATTCACCCATCCTTGTCTTGGAGGTAACTCGCAATGCATGATCTGCACACTGTAGCAGCCTCTTCAAGAGCTGCTTATCTGACATTGGCCGATGCCGACGCCAACGCCAGGAATCGTGCGCTTCTGGCCATGGCCGATGCTCTTCTGGCAGAAAAGGAACATCTATTTTCCGAAAATGCAAAAGACATAGAAGATGCCAAACAAAGCAATCTCCCCGCTCCGCTTCTCAAGCGTCTTTCGTTCGGCGAAGAAAAGTTGCGCAGCGTTGTCCAGGGACTCCGCGATCTGGCCGCACTTCCCGATCCGCTCGGACATACCACGCTTGCACGTGAACTCACGGAAGGACTCAAACTCTACCGTGTGACATGCCCAATCGGCGTAATCGGTGTGATTTTCGAAAGCCGTCCGGATGCGCTGGTTCAGATTGCTTCTCTCGCCCTGAAATCCGGAAATGCCGTTCTTCTCAAAGGCGGCCGGGAAGCAGCAAAGACGAATCTTGCCCTTTGCAATGTACTGCGCAACGCCGCTGAGAAAACAGGACTTCCCGCTGACTTCGCACAGCTCCTGACCAGCCGCGAAGAGGTTTCCGAGATGCTGAAAGAAGATGAGCTCATTGATCTCATCATTCCCCGTGGCTCAAAAGCATTCGTTCGTTATATTATGGACAACAGCCGGATCCCTGTGCTCGGGCATGCTGATGGAATCTGTCATGTCTATCTTGACCGGTCTGCTGATCCTGCCATGGCTGTCCGTGTTGCTGTCGACAGCAAAATTCAGAATGTTTCTGTATGCAATGCGATGGAAACACTGCTGGTTCACCGCGAAATAGCTCCAGTCGTCCTTCCGGACCTTGCGGAAGCCTATGCACAGGCGCACGTTGATCTTGTCGGTGATGAGGAAACAGTATCATTGATTCATTGTCAGCCTGCTTCCGAAGAAGATTGGAGCACTGAATATCTTGATTACCGCCTTTCCATTCGTATTGTGAATTCCCTGGACGAGGCCATTGATCACATAAACCGGTATGGGAGTCATCACACCGATTGCATTGTCACTTCAGATGATGCAGCTGCTTCTGTATTTCTGCGTCGCGTAGATTCTGCCGGTGTCTATCGAAATGTCTCCACTCGTTTTGCAGATGGTTTTGTCTATGGTTTTGGTGCAGAAGTCGGAATTGCGACCGGAAAGATTCACGCACGGGGCCCAATGGGCGTAGAAGGCCTGACCACCTATAAGTATAAGCTTCTTGGAAGCGGACAGACCATGACCGATGTCAAGGCCGGTCGGCTCACCTATACGCATCGTAACCTGGAGGAAGCATGTCCGCTCTGATGCCACTCGCCGTCTTCGACTTTGACGGCACACTCTGCCCGGGAGACTCTATCGTCTCCTTTCTTTCATTCTGCATCCAGGAAAAACTGGCAAAACCATCTCAGTTGCTCAAAGCAGGAAAAGGCTTCTTTCTTCAGAAAACCGGCCGTATCACACCCTCCTATGCCAAGGCCCTTACACTTTCTTTTCTCGCAGACCACTCCGTTGCAGAGATTCGTCCGTACGCCCAACGTTTTGTCCGTGATGTCCTGAAACCCAGAATCTATCCGGATGCTCAAAAGTGGCTGGACAAGTTACACACAGAAGGCTATCATATTATGGTTGTCTCTGCATCAACAGATATCTACATGCAATTTCTCCCGGAAATTCTGCCTGTCGATACCGTTCTGAGCACAGTCTATGAGATTCAGGAAGGGCATCTGTACACCGGGCGTGTTCTCTCGAACTGCCGTGATCAGGAAAAGGCTGTCCGGATTCAGGCATGGTATGCCAACCATCCTCAGTTCGCGTGGCCGCCTGCTCTGGCATGCGGGGACAGTTATCATGACATTGATATGCTTCATCTGTCACCTCATCCTGTCCTGGTTCACCCCGATGCTGCGCTGCAGGATGCTTTTCCAGGAGCTGAATGTCTGAACTGGAAAAGAAAAGCAAGTCCATCTTTCCTTCATATGTTCCGCTGAATCCTTTGAAAGGAAAAGGAGGGTTCTCCAAATGCTCTATGTCAAGAAGCTGGGAGACGGTTCCGCTGTTGTGCCGCCTGCAGCCGATATGGCGCTCGTCGGTGAAGAAGTCCTGGTTCGTATCAGCCGACTTGGTTTTTCCCTCACTTATCTTCCTTCCCCAAATGCCCAGTGGCGGAATTTTCCGCCTTCTCCTTACGCTTCTGCGATGATGCAGTTGTCTGGGACTGTCCGCTTCGGAGCATTTCTGGATGATGCCCTGATCGGTGCTGCAGCAATTCGAGTCATTCCCGGGGGATGGGCAGAAATCCTTGATATCCGTGTGGATGCAGCTTCCAGAAGGATCGGAGCCGGAAAAGCGATGCTCGGGGCATGCCAGTCCTGGGCCGAAAATCACCAGACCTCCGGACTGAAACTGATCACCACAGATCAGAATCCCGGCATGTGTCAGTTCTGTGAACATGAAGGTTTCCGCCTGCAGGGCATGGATCGTATGGCACTGGCAATGACTGAGCAGGAGCGCTCAAAGCCTCTCGTTCAGCGTGCATGCGAACTGATATTCTATAAGCAACTCAAGAAAGGCTGAAAAAACACCATGATGCGTCTCCAAAAATATCTTGCCCTTTGCGGCGTCGCCTCCAGAAGAACCTCCGAGAAACTGATCGCTGACGGCCATGTCATGGTCAACGGCAAAAAAGTCACGGAAATGGGAATGCAGATTGATGAAAGCCACGACCGTGTCGCTGTCGATGGCAAAACGGTTCATCTCGAAACGGGACAACACTATCTTGCCTATAACAAACCTATCGG
>ONVN01000283.1 GCA_900321295.1 uncultured Eubacteriales bacterium | reverse complement strand
GTGCACGAACAAGGATGAACAGCGTCCGCGCCTGGTCTACATCGCCAACAGCCGCAATGTCACGGTGGCCCAGCTGCATCTTCAGAATGCCCATTTCTGGACCAATCACCTGTATCGGTGCAGCCATGTGAAGTACATTGGATGTACGATCTATTCCCCTTATGAACCGGTGAAGGCTCCCAGTACGGATGCAATTGACCTGGATGTGTGCTCGGATGTGCTGATCAAGAACTGCAGCATGCATGTCAATGATGATGCGGTGGTGCTCAAGGGAGGAAAAGGCCCCTGGGCGGATACCCAGCCGGAAAACGGGAGCAATGAGCGGATCCTGGTGGAGGACTGCCATTACGGTTTCTGCCACGGCTGTCTGACTGTCGGCTCGGAAGCGGTGCACTGCCGGAACATCCTTGTCCGGCGGATTACCGTGGATTCCGGGTACAACATGCTCTGGCTGAAAATGCGGCCGGATACCCCGCAGCACTACGAGTATATCCTTGTGGAGGATGTGCGCGGACGGGTCAGCAATTTCTTCCAGCTGCGCGCCTGGACCCAGTTCTATGATCTCAAGGACAGGAAAGACATTCCCCTGTCCTTTGCAGATCACATTACCGTCCGGCGCTGCACCGTCCAGTGTGATACCTGCTTTGACGCAGAACCCAATGAAGCGCAGTACCGGGTTTCGGACATGCGGTTCGAGGACCTGGAGATCACGGCAGAAAACCGTGGAAACCCGTTCTGGGAAAAGGCATGAGCCGTGGAAGAAGAGAAGACAGCAAAGCGCACCATGATGTGTTTCAGGCATCATGGTGCGCTTTGTTTGCGTTTACCGGCAGATGGTGTCAATCCACTTGAGGATTTCCCCCTCATAGTCGGCTTCACTGTGGGGCTGGTCCCAGACGAGGGCATAGTCCACCGGGAGTCCGGCATCGGCCAGCTTCAGGGCAAGGGTCATGGCAACGCTCAGGGAAGTGTCGGCATCCCGGGCACCGACACGGATGCGGTAATAAGCGGCCTGGGTGCTCTTCTGAGCGGTACCGATGAAATTCAGCGGGTTGATCAGGAAGACACGTTCGGACAGGGCTGCGTCACCGGCGACATCGAAGGCCCCTTCATAGGAGGCAGCTTCCTGCGGGTATTCGTCCTTCAGTTCGCGGAGGACTTCCCCGATGACGGGGTTGAAGTGGACATAGTCCGTTTCAGAGGTGCCGAACTCATGGTTTTCTCCGCTGTCGCAGGGCAGTTTGTCAAAGGATGTGCAGGGTTTCATCCGGCGGCGGTGCTGAAGGACATAGGTGTCCAGGTCATGCACAGAGGCATGTACACCGTCCCAGGAAAGCCAGCTGCGTTTGTCCGTGCCCGGCAGCTGAACCATCTCGGGCTTTTGTTCCACAAACGGCACACCGCGCGGAGGACGGCTCATGAGTTCTCCAAGGGAAGGCGGGTCACGGCGCGGAGACGGATCTCCGGGAATCCCGATGCCGGGGCCGGCGTGATGGAGTCCGGGGTTGGCGGCAGCCGGTCCCGGAGCCGGGGCCTCATAGGTATACTGTCCCGAAAGATAGTCTTTCACCGTATACGTTTTTGCAAGACGTCCCTGCTCCAGACGGGTCAGGAACTCGGTGGCGGAGCGGGAAAGACAGCGCATGAGACAGTCATAGAAGGGGCCGCTGCGGCCGCCCGGATTCAGGGTCAGGGGAGCCCCGGTTTCCGGATCGGTCAGGTGCAGGCTGTTGACATAGTCCACATACCGTTCCGAGAGCTTTGCGGAAAGCGCTTTCTTGAAGGGCGTCATGGTTTCAGCCGGGCCGGCGGGCGAATTTTCGCAGGTGGCATCGGCGCGGAAGCACCACTCATAGGCCTGATCGGCATGTTCCAGGTCAATAATGGGGCAGTAAATCTGGGCGGCATACACGGCATCGCTCTCCTCCATGAAGGCACCGGCCGCTTCCAGATACGGGTCGTAGAGACGGTTGTCTCCGGTGACGCCGAGCAGAGAGCTCATGGCACCGCCCGCGCTCCAGCCCACGGAGAGGATCCGGTTCAGGTCACCCGGAAGCGCGGCACGATTGTGGCGCAGAAAACGGATGGCCGTTTTCAGGTCGATCAGGGTGATCGGGGATTTTCCGACGGCCAGCCCCTCCGCATTGCGGGAATCCCGGCCGCGGCATCCGCAGGTTACATAGATGAGGCCGTGCTTCAGGTACGGCTCTGCATAGCAGCGCGGACCGCCCAGCCAGGTATGCGGCATCTGCATATAGCCGGCTGCATTGTTTTCAAAGACCACCGGGGCAGTTTTTCCGGTGTAGCCGTTCAGCTCCCCCTCAGGGTCCGGCGTGCCGTCCGCATGCAGATACGGGGCGGGAACAAAAATGGACAGGCGCTGGAATCTGGGCACATCGGCCCTGCTGGTGTACAGAACGTCCTCAAGGCACCAGCAGTGATAAGTCTCATCGAAGGTCCAGCGGTCCCGGCATTCGGAGAGCTCCATGGAAGCATTGACCACAGGGATGTTTTCCGGAAGAGAAACCATAACATATCCTCCTTACAGCATCGGAACAATCCACGCGGTCCACATCCAGCTCAGCGGCCAGACGAGGACCATGGCAGGGATCATGTCCGCAATGGGATAATCCCGGATTTTTGCGATCCGGAAACCGGTGGCCAGCATGATTAGTCCGCCGCAGGCCTTGAAGTCATTGACCATGGCAGGCGTAGTCAGCGGGAAGATCAGGCGCGCACAGAAGAAGAGGGCCAGGAAAAGGATGCACTGGGGAACCGCGACGGCTGCGGTGACCTTTCCCAGGGAGCAGGCAAAAATCATGGCGGTAAAGAAGTCCAGGATGGACTTGGCGATCAGAATGCTGTGATCCCCGTTCATGCCGGAGACAATGGTGCCGTAAATGCCCGTGCCGCTGGCGCAGAACAGGACAATGGCGGTCACCAGAAGTCCGGTATCCGTGCCGCTTCCGCCCGGGAAGAGACGGGCCAGTTTCCGGCTGCCGTTTTCGATATGTTTCCCGAGCTGCAGCACGACGCCCAGCAGGGTGCCCACGATCAGGGCAAGGATAACGGCGGGCATATTCTGCATGAGAACGATGGATGAAATCCCGATTCCCATGGAGCTGAGACCGAAAATCAGGTTCAGCTTTTCCTTGATTTCACCGCTCAGCTTTCCGCCGAAAACAGCACCGAGAAGGCCGCCTGCAGCGACCGAGAGCACATTGCAGATCACACCGATGGGCATGAAAAAGACCTCCTTGAAACGTCACTCCGTATCGGAAGATACGGGGATCCTGAGATCATTGTAGTTGGATTGAAGCAAAAGTCAAACAGGAAAGGAACCATACCGGTACCCGGGAAAAACAGAGAAAGATGATTGACAGAGCCAGACAGGGAAGGTAAGATTACAGACAAAAGAAAAAAGAGGATACGCAGAGGGCTGTCCGGAATGTGTTTCCGGTTCTGCCCTGCAGGAGGACGACGTCATGGCCAGAAATACGGACCGGACACTCAGAAACCAGATGATGTACTGTGTTTTTGTCCGCAATTACAGTGAGGAAGGAACGTTCCGCAGGGTTCAGGAGGACCTTCCCAGAATCCGTGCGCTGGGGACGGACATCCTCTGGCTGATGCCCATCCACCCCATCGGTGAAGTCTGCCGCAAGGGAACCCTCGGAAGCCCCTATGCGATCCGGGATTACCGGGCGGTGAACCCGGAATATGGGACCATGGAGGACTTCCGGTCACTTGTCGATGCGATCCATGCTCAGGGCATGAAATGCATTCTGGATGTGGTTTACAATCATACGTCCCCGGATTCATGGCTGCGTGAGCATCATCCGGAATGGTTTTACCATAAGCCGGACGGGAGCTTCGGCAACCATGTGGGCGACTGGACGGATATCATTGACCTGGATTATACGCAGAAGGACCTGTGGGCCTACCAGATCGAAACCCTGTGCATGTGGGCAGAGCTTGTGGACGGCTTCCGGTGCGACGTGGCCCCTCTGGTCCCGCTGGATTTCTGGCTGGAAGCCAGGCGGGAAGTGGAAAAGGTCCGTCCGGGATGCATCTGGCTGGCTGAATCCGTGGAGCCCTCCTTTATCCGTTTCATCCGTTCGCTGGGACTCCCGGCTTCATCCGACGGGGAAATCTATCAGGCGTTTGACGTGGCCTATGACTATGATATCTATGGCCGTTATTCCGATGCGTGCACCGGGAAGGGCAGCCTGAAGGATTTTGCCGCTGCCCTGGAC
>ONVN01000282.1 GCA_900321295.1 uncultured Eubacteriales bacterium | reverse complement strand
TAAACGTCAATCCAGCCGTGATCACGTGCCTCACGCAGTTTCTCAAGATAATCTTCGCCCATGGGCTTAAGGCCTTCAAGAACAAGGTTGAAAGCTTCATCATAGGGAAGCGGCATCTCATAATCCGAAACCATAGGAGCATACAGATCATACATGTGAAGCTCTTCAAGGCCCATAATCCGTTTACGAAGCCGCAGATACCGCTGCAGAATCGGGAGGGATTCATGCATGACAGATATCAGATTGTCATAAACACATTCAGGAATTTCCAGTGGTTGCATGGCTGACTGCAGCGCACTTTCGTAATGCCTTGCAAGGGATAGAGCAACATCCTTCTTGACGCTGGAACTGTAGATGGCAGCAAAGGTATTCCCAAGTTTTCCATAGGTTCCAAACAAATTATCAAAAGAAGATTTGCGGATTTCGCGTTCTCTGCTCTCCCTGAACTCACCGAAAGTCCCCTCCGTGAGAGGACGCGTGCTTCCGTCGGGCATGACGACATCCGGGAATTTCATATCAACGCTGGTTAACATGGAATAGATCTTGTCTGGCGCGTGATAAATATCGCCCATCATGGCGAGCAGGCCTTCCTGCTCTTTTGAAAGGGTATGTGGTTTTTGAAGACGAAGGGTACGAATGAACTCGCTGTAATCAGCCATTGTGGATTGATGCTGGAGTTCTTCCAGGCGCTGATCGGGAAGCTCCAGAAGTTCGGGAATCAGAAAAGCAGATACGGTGCCCCACTTTACCCAGAGGCCCATCACTCTGTCTTCCATGGCCTGTGCATGCGTGTCTCCGTTATCTGCTTCTTTTGACAGGAAGGCATAGGAAGCGACGGGACTCACCCTATCGTTGATTTCAAAATAGGCACGAATCGCAGTTTCCGGAGCCTCAGAAATGTGTCCCGCATAATCAGCAAAAGCGGAAATCTTGTCTTCAACGGTCTGGAAGGCTTTTTCCCAATCATTCGCCGTTTGAAAAATGTGGGTAAGGTCCCATTTGTACTTTGCCGGTATTTCAGCACGGGTTCGAATTTGTTCTGCCATGATGATTTCCTTCCTACATATTATTTTACCTTTTCAGGTTTTTTATAGATTAATGATTTGTGAGCAGAGGGTATTTCATCCCCAATTCGGTAAAAGGAAAGGAAACCTTCCGAGAGCAGGATGGTTCCTGTGGATCCTTGTACATGTTTTTTTTCAAGGATCAGCTTAAAAAGCTTCTCATTTAACTCGGGACCACCACCACGGGTCAGACAATCCTTCCATAGAGTGAAGTAACATGTTTTTCCGTATTCGGAACATGCGAATGCCCGATCCGATTCGAGAACTGCGCCTTTTCCACACAAGGGGCATTTACAATCTGCAATCTTTTTGCTGCTATATCCTTTATGTTTTCCACGGCCCCAGCGCGTTTCTTCCGGAAATGCTGCCTCTGCAGCTGTTGTCTGGGCAAAGGAAACAAGAAAAGTGGAAAACTTCCTTATGCTTTCCATGAATGCGTTGGCGTCCTGTTTGCCATCCGTGATCTGGTCCAGGGCCAGTTCCCAGCGACCTGTTGTTTCTGCAGACGATATTTCATCGGGCATCAAATCAATCAGCTGGACACCTTTATCGGTGGCCAGAAGGTTTTTCCCTTTTCGTTCAGCATATCCGACCTTAATGATTCGTTCGATGATTGCAGCGCGTGTAGCCGGTGTTCCGATTCCTGACCCTTTCATTTGGCGGACGATTTCTTCATCATCCGATTCCTTTCCGGCGTTTTCCATGGCAGAGAGAAGCGTGGCATCTGTGTGAAGAGCAGGTGGTTTTGTCGTATCCTCATTCAAGGATAGGCTTTTGATAAGGCGTGTGTCACCTGCATGCAGGGGCGGAAGAGCTGTTTCGTTCTCCTCTGTGTCTTTTTTGGCTTTTCTGATTCGGGGCGGGTTTTCCAGAGGTGGAACAGCGCGCCACCCGTTCTCTGTGACGACACGACCCGTTGAACGGAAAGTTTCGCCTTCAGATGATGAAACAACTTTGGTCCAGTCGTACTCATAGGCAGGGTAGAAAGCGGCAATGGTACGCCTTGAAACCAGATCATAAAGCTGGCGCTCATCAGGAGAGAGCTTACTCAGATCAATCCTCTTGGGTGTAGGAATAATGGCGTGGTGATCGGTGACTTTGCTTGCGTCTATGGTACGCTTTGTGACTGGAATATGGCCGTCGGGAGTTGCTCCTGGGATGAAGGACTGCATCGATTGTGGAAGGTAGGTAAACGTCTGTTCCACTTTGGGAACCATATCAGGCGGAAGATATCGGGAATCTGTCCTCGGATAAGTGAACGCTTTATGGGTTTCATACAGACTTTGTGCCAGTTTGAGAGTCTTGTCAGCGGTATATCCAAGCATCCGGTTGGCATCCCGCTGAAGACTGGTCAGATCATAGAGCTGCGGAGGGAGCTCACGTTTGTGCTGTGTATCACAACTTATGATTGTGGCAGTTTTTCCTTTGACCTTGTCAATAATTTCCTGTGCTTCTTCCTTTGTTTTCAGATGTGTATCTGATTCCTGTTCTTCCTTGAACCAGATTCCTTTAAAATCTCCAAAGTCTGCCGTGACGGTACAGAATCCTTCAGGCTTGAAATTTTCAATTTCTTTCCTGCGACGAACAAGTATAGCGAGCGTCGGCGTCTGGACACGTCCGACAGAAAGCAGTGCGTGATATCGGAGAGTAAAAGCACGGCTGGCGTTCATACCAACAAGCCAGTCTGCCTCAGAACGGCATTTTGCTGACCGATACAGCCCATCGTATGCCGAACCAGGTTTGATTTCCTTAAAGCCTTCTTTTATGGCTTCATCCGTCATTGAATTGATCCAGAGACGACGAAAAGGTTTCTTGCATCCTGTTTTTTCATAAATGTATCGAAAAATGAGTTCTCCCTCACGGCCTGCATCTGTTGCGCAGATCAGACTGTCGGTCGTTGGCGCGTTCATAAGGTCTTTTACGATTTTATACTGATCCCTGGAAGTGGAAATCACTTTCAAGGGAATAGAAT
The DNA here is from genome assembly GCA_900321295.1 of uncultured Eubacteriales bacterium. Lineage (GTDB taxonomy): Bacteria > Bacillota > Clostridia > Christensenellales > Aristaeellaceae > UBA2943. Next base: position 4,462 of record ONVN01000282.1, on the reverse strand, counting down.
CCGGGAGAATGGGCAGTGTATCGTTGGACCATTTCTTGTATTTTGCATCCATTTCATCCGGTTCCATCAGAGTGACAAGATGTCCTACTGCCCATGTTACCGTATAACCGTTGCCAATCATACAGCCGTTTCCGCGTTGAGTGCATTGAAGAACACGCGCAATATCACGGCCTACACTTGGCTTTTCGGCTAATACCAGAACCTGACCCACTGTAATCATCCCTTTCTGGTGATACCGTACTGCAGCATTCCCTGTACTTCATAAGCCGACATGGATTCTGCAATCAGGACAAAAGTATCCCTGATTGAAAAGCATGGAAGCTGTCTTCATATTGTATCACTTCGGAAGTCTGCCATCAACTTGACAGAGATGATTGCACATAGGCTCGATGTGGAGAACTTGCGAAAGTCAGAAGAAATTGAATCAGATATGCAGTTTGTTGTACAAGGGTGACCTGACTGAAAAAACCTTTCTTGCAAGCATTCGGTCAATATGCTAATATCAACATGCCGAAAGAACGGCATGGTGTACAGAAAGAAAGAATTTGAGGCATTTTATGACACAGAAAGATATTGCAACAATTAAGAGAAGACTGAATCCGCAAAAACGTAATCCCAGTATGATCCGAGGATGTTATGTTGATTCCAATGGCAATATTCTCACAACGTTTCGAAAAAGTGTTGTTGAGATTCCAACTGAAGATTTGCAGAAGTATCTAACCATTTTCAGAAAGTCACTCTCAGGAACGTATGGACAGCAACTTCTTCCGATTGAATTTTCCAATGAACAGGTGAGCTCTGATACTGCATACGAGGAATTGATGGGATTATGCAGGACAGAACTGGAAGACGAAAATGTAGCAAATGCATTTTATGAGAAGATTATATCCTGGATGCGGAGTGAGTTTGTTGCCGGACTCCAGTCCGTTGAGGAACAGCAGAAAAGGCCAAATTATCTAATCCTGTTTATGTATGATTCCTTTGATGTTGCCTTCAAGCATCCGGATGGAGAAGAAGACATGGAAATGTCGGATTCTATCTTTAATTATGTCATCTGTGCTGTGTGCCCTGTTCAGCAGAGCAAGGAAGCGCTGGGATATTATGAGAATGAAGCTGCGTTTCACTCCCGTCCGTCGGATTGGGTAGTAACAATGCCGGATCTTGGCTTTATGTTTCCGTCCATGGAGAACGGAAGCGCGAATATATCCCAGGCACTGTACTACACGAAAGATTCTTCAAATGTACATGATGATTTTATCCGAAATGTTTTTCACGGTGAAATCAAAATGAACGCGAGCGAACAGAAGGAAACCGTATGCAGCATGCTGCAGAACACGTTGAAGGAAGAATGCAGCATGGATGTTGTACAGGCAGTGAATGATAAGGTCGGCGAAATGATTGCACTGCAGAAAGAGGACAAGGCAGCTGAACCTCTCCAGCTTTCCAGCCATGATGTCACAAGGGTCCTGGAAAGTGCCGGTGTTTCGGAAGAAAAAGTGGAAGCTTTCCGCCAGAGCTATAAGGATACATTTGGCGAAAAAGCTGAAATTCCAGCCGTGAATGTTGTTTCGACGAAAGAATTCAAAGTTGTCACGCCTTCTGTGCAGATTAAAGTTGCCCCGGATCATTCTGACTTGGTTACGACACGCGTAATTGACGGACAAAAGTATATCATGATCCTTGCCGATGGTGATGTTGAGGTGAATGGAGTCAATATTGCCATTCAATAAAGAGCCGAAAACAACGGAGGTGAAGGAAATGCCCAGAGCAGGTGTCATGTCATTTCTTCACAACGGGAATTATGGTTCCATTTTGCAGGCCTATGCACTTGAAAGAGTGATCGAATCGCTTCATGTTGAGGTGGAGCATATTGATTATGTTCCGAACCAGAAGGAAAAGCTGAAGAATCTCATAACATGCGGGAATTCTCCGTCCCTTATTTTTGAAGGAATGCGGAAACGAAGTGTGCCAGGTGCACAGGCACGTGCTGAGGCCTTGGATGCTTTCCGTAAAAGAAAACTTCACCTTTCTGAAAGATGTCATAACCATGAGGACCTGGTCAAAATCGCGGATAATTATGATGTCCTTATTGCCGGAAGTGATCAGATATGGTCTCCATCCTGGTTAAACCCTGCCTATTTTCTTGATTTTTCAGAAACAAAGGCAAAAATTGCCTATGCTTGTTCTCTGGGAGTCAAAACGATGCCCGGAAAGCGTAAAGCAGAGCTCATGGCGTCTTTGCTCTCTCAATTTCAGAGCATCTCTGTACGGGAGGATGAAGGCGCAGAATTAATCCATCAAATGACAGGGCGGCCTGCAGAAGTCCTCCCGGACCCCGTATTGCTTCTGACGCCTGAGGAATGGCTTGAATTTGGAGAGCAGGCCGAAAGAGGAAACGGAAAACTTCTCTGCTATATGATTGGATCGAATCCTCAGTACTGGGATCGCGTTCGTAGAACTGCTGAGCTGCTTGAACTTGAGCCTCTGGTCATACCCATGACAGAGGAGAGTAGAGCTCAGAAAATGGAATGCATAGACGGACTGTCACCGGAAGGTTTTGTTGGGCTGTTTTCCGGAAGCAGTTATGTGATCACGGATTCTTTCCATGGAGCTATGTTTTCTACGATTTTTTCGAAGCAGCATACTGTTTTAAGAAGATATGATGACAGCGACAAAGAGAGTAAGAACAGCAGGATTGACCAGATTCAGCGCTTGCTGGGATATGTGAGCATGGATGCATGCAGGCCTGATAACTGGACAGCTCAGCTGATTGCAGACCTCCGAAAAAAGGGATTGGAATATCTTGAAGTGGCATTCAGTCTAGCAGGCGTCTGAGGGCTTCAGGAAGCGGTGAATGGATATCGATTGTTTCACCGGTGTTCGGATTGAAGAGGTGAATATGCTCTGAGTGAAGAGCAAAACGGCCTGGAAGCTCTGCAGATTCCTCTCCATAAAGAAAATCTCCAAATACGGGGCAGCCTATTGCACTCAGATGAACGCGGATCTGATGTGTTCTTCCGGTTTCGAGAAGAAGCCGTATGAGTGCGCGATTTCCTCTGGTTTCCAGAACTTCATAATGTGTAGCGGAAGGTTTTCCATCGGGTCGGATTTCGCGCCTGATGGTAGGGCCGTCCGCTTTTCCAATCGGGAGATCGATGGTTCCGGAGGAAGATGAAGGAATGCCGGAAGTGACCGCGAGATAATGTCGTTCAAAATACCGGGTATGCAGAAGTGACTGAAGGGTATACTGTGTGATGGGATTCTTCGCAACACACATTAGGCCGCTTGTGCCTTTATCCAGGCGGTTTACAGGTCTGAAAAGAAACCCTTCAGGGCACCCAAGATAACTGTAGACTGCGTTTTCCAGCGCATCATCCGGATACTTGATGGAAGATGATGTCGCTAAGCCAGCTGGTTTGTCCAGAATCAGCAAATTCTCACTTTCATAAAGCACCTTCAAAGGGAGATGCATTGGAGAGACTGTATATTTCGGAAGGACAGGGGCATCTTCGAAGGTGATTTCGTCCCCAGAATGAACGCAATACGAAACATAGGTGCTCTCACCATTTACCAGAATGCGTCCATCCCATTTTGCACTTTTGATCTGTGATGAACTGATTCCCATGTGATGATGGAGCAGAGCAGACAGTCTACGGCCGTCGAGTTCAGGGGGAACGATAAAACGGACAGACATATTGTCACCTCTTCCTGGAAGAGATTATACATAAAAGGCAGATGGATGCAAAGACCGTGGACAAATGCATAACTTGCGGGTATAATCCGCTTCGTTGAAAGAATCCATGTGCGGATGGGGTAGGTATATGAGCGATTATTCATTTCGGTATGGTGATGGAAAACGGGAAATGAATCTGGATGGGCAGAATGTTCTGGCAGTTCTTCGGGGAAATACAATTCCGCCAATTGATGACTTGAAAACTGCTCTCATTCATGCAATCGAGTTCCCGATCGATGCTGTTTCGCTCAAAGAGTTCGTCTTTGGAGCTGAGAATCTGGTTCTTGTCATTTCGGATTTGTCGCGGTTCTGGATGCGGCAGGACCTTGTCATTCCACATATCATTGACTATCTGATTGAAGACTGCGGTATTTGCCATGAGAAAATTACGATCGTGGTTGCCAATGGTACACACCCTGGTGGTGATGAGCGCGAGCTGCGGAAACTTGTAACGGACAGAATCTATGATTGCGTAAAGGTCGTCAATCATGATTGTGAGGCCAAGGACCTAGTCAGACTGGGAACAACTTCTTGGAATACACCTGTATCCATCAATAGAATCGTAGCACAGGCTGATGCTGTTATCACACTTGGTGCATGCACCCATCATGTGATGGCAGGATATGGAGGCGGGAGAAAAAGTATTCTTCCGGGTGTTTCCTCGATGGAGACGATATGCCATAATCATGCTTATTCCCTTGAACCGGATCAATTTGTTTCCAGTCATCG
>ONVN01000082.1 GCA_900321295.1 uncultured Eubacteriales bacterium | reverse complement strand
GCTCTCTCAACCCCGTCCAAATGAGAAGGTTTTCGTTGATAACGATCCTTTTAATTCTTTTGGATCTGCTTCGTGAAACAACCCTGACGCAGAAGAAGCAAGCCTTGCCAATTACAGTCTGTAGCTTTATAATCTTATATGTATATGTCTTTCATGGAATCCTTTTGTTTCAAAGGAATTTACCGTGCTGTGTTTGAAAATCTGCGGGAAAAGCAGGCTATGCATGGTAAAGCGGAGAGCTTCTCTGTGCGCTGTGCCTGCATTCGCTCAGCTGTTTGTACAGGATGAAGGGACCCCCATGATGGAATCCTGAGCCGGAACAGCAGATTGCTGCTGGTTCCTGGGATGATATGGATACGCAGACTGGAGAATAGAAAAGGGAGCTTGGAACGGTTATGAAAGTTACAACCTATGAGTTTGAGGAACACGGCGATGACCGTGGTATCCTGATTGCTCTCGAAGAGTACAAGAATGTTCCTTTCAACATTCGGCGATGTTATTATATGTATAATACACAGCCTGGGGTACGCAGAGGATTCCATGCCCATAAATCTCTTGAGCAGATTCTGGTCTGTGTCAGCGGCAGCTGCAAAATCCTTCTGGATGACGGACAGTCCAAGGAAACGGTCCTGCTGGACAGACCGAATAAAGGACTGTACATAGCGCACAACATCTGGAGAGAAATGTTCGATTTTTCAGACAATGCGGTCTTGATGGTGCTTGCATCCAAACTGTATGATGAATCGGACTATATTCGATCTTATGATGAGTTCCTTCAATATGTTCAGACTCAACGCACGGAGGAAAACTGAAAATGAAAATACCCTATCTCGGACTGCAGAAGATTCATGATCCCATACGAAAAGAGCTGGATGCTGCCTACAACCGAGTGATGGACCGGGAATGGTTCATAGACGGACAGGAAGATCATGCTTTTGAAGAAGCGTTTGCTGCGTACTGTGGTGTATCTTATTGTGTTGGAGTAGGCAACGGTCTTGATGCACTGCGTCTGATTCTGATGGCTGCAGGCATTGGCGAGGGGGACGAAGTTCTTGTTCCTGCAAACACTTTTATAGCATCTGTCCTGGCCATCTCCTATGTTGGTGCGACGCCTGTACTGGTCGATCCTGACCCGGAGACGGCTCTGATTACTCCGGAGAAAGCCGCGGAAAAAATAACGGACCGGACACGGGCAGTGATGGTTGTGCATCTGTATGGCCGTGTGGCGGATATGGATGGTTTTGGCCGTCTCTGCCGGGAAAGGAACCTTGTCCTGGTGGAAGATACTGCGCAGGCGCATGGAGCAGACTGGAAGGGAAAGAAAGCCGGCACCTTTGGAATCGCTGGCGGATTTTCATTCTATCCAGGAAAAAACCTCGGTGCCCTTGGGGATGCGGGTGCAGTGGTGACAGATGATCCAAAGATTGCAGAAGTAGTAAGATCCCTGGGCAATTATGGATCTTCTGCAAAATATCATCATGATCTGGTTGGTGTCAATTCCCGCCTTGATGAGTTTCAGGCCGCCTTCCTGGCAGCAAAGCTTCCCTATCTGGATGCATGGACGGCTGAGCGGCGCGGTATTGCTGAAAAATACGCAAGAGGAATCCATCATCCAAAGATCCGGCTGCTCAGAGAAGACCCGGGCAATGTATTCCATATCTTTCCGGTCTTCTGTAATGAACGGGATGCACTCAGGGATTACCTTGAATCAGCAGGCATCCATACCTTAATCCATTATCCCATATCGGTTCATCTGCAGAAAGCATATGCTCCGCTGGGGTATCACAGGGGAGATTTTCCTGCGGCGGAAATGCTTGCAGAAACTGAACTTAGCCTTCCGCTGTATCCCGGAATGACGGATGACGAGATCGGGTATATGATTGACACACTGAACCGTTTTTGAGAATGTCTTTTGACGATGTGTTCCTGCAGGGAAGCAAAGACGGTCGGGAAATGCACCGGGGACGCAGACCGTGTCCCGGATTGAGAATCTTTCGAGCCTGACAGGACAGGGTCAGGGAAGAGCAATACAGGAAGAGGGAAGAAGTTATGTCATGGAGCATGAGAATTCTGCTGCTGCTGGGATCAGTGCTGACAGCTGTGTATGTGCTTCGAAAAGTACGAAAAAGCAAGATGCGGACTGAGGATTCGGTTTTCTGGCTGCTTTT
>ONVN01000162.1 GCA_900321295.1 uncultured Eubacteriales bacterium | reverse complement strand
TACTCAGCGGTTTGTAATTCCTACCATGGTGGGAGAGCACATCGTTCACATCGATGGGGTCACTGGTTCGAGTCCAGTACAGACCACGCTTGGAACCCTTGTAAAAGAAGGGTTCCATTTTTTTATGTTTCTTTGAACACAGAAAACGATGTTGACAAGGGACACAATTCCGGACACACCTCAAATGAAAAGATACGATTTGCCTGCAGTTGGTGCATAAGAAATCAGCGCTTAAACACAGTTTGTTCTACTGGTTCGAGCGCTGATTATGGTTCACATCATCCTTTTGCACTCACCTTCCTCCTCTGGGAAGGTTTAGGATGACATCGAAAGTGAACAATTCAGGTTTATGGACAGATTTCATCTTCATGATCGTCTTTTTCTGCTTTACATTTTTCATCAAATGCTTACGACTCTTCTTCCCGCCCAGGCACCCTTCTGGCAGCCAACGTCAGCGGAAGCCGCGATGCCGCCTTACCCCTGCCTGCAGCCCGTTTCCATGTCCGAAATGGGGCAAACCAACACCGGCCCCATTTTCATTCTGCATGGAAGAGAACCCCATGGCGCAATGCCCAGGATTCGGCAGCGGAACCGGAGGAACCGAAAATCTCCAGCCCGGGACATGCATCAAAGGCATTATCCGCAATGGAAGTGACGGAGGACGGGATATGAGCCTCCCATACGCCGCTGAAGGCAAACGCACTTTCGCCGACGGAGTCACATCCGTCCGGAAGATACACATAGTGCAGCCGTACACCGGAAAACGCCTCTGCTTCGATTGAACGCAACCCGGACGGCATCATCGCGGAGCGGGGCTCCCGGGGAGACAGCACCGCCGAAATGGTGTTCTTCACCTCATCGCCTTCCGTCCAGACATAGGTAAAGTCTGCCGGCGGGAAGGTTTCGCCTGTGGGTCCGCGTTCCCATTCCGCTTCGCTTAGCGCATAGGCTGCAATGACACCGCGGTAGATCAGATCGACGTAGAACCATTGGTTTTCGGAATCCATGATCTGGCCGTATTCATCGATGAGAACATGTCCGCAGGAAGCCTCCAGCCGGTGGAGGCCCTGATCGATCTGTGACTGGACAGCGGACAGGGCGTCTCCCGCGATGATATTCCAGGTGCCTGTGCGAAGATAGTAATTCGGCTCCAGGGAAGTGCAGCTGACCCAGCCGAGGGAGTAGTAATCATCAATGTCCGTGGGATGGTCATGGTCCAGGCATATCAGGGAATCAGGCACCCCGAAAAAGAAATGGTTGCTGAAGTCATCGTTCCAGGTGACGTCCACATTGGTCCATTCGCCGTCGATTCGGACAGCGTTCCAGGTGTGATTATCCACGATATCACTGTCGACGATGCAGTAACGCCGGACCTGCAGTCCCGCGGCGCGGCCGATCAGCTGAAAGGCTCTGGCATAACCGGTGCAGACACAGGTGCCCCGGAGCAGCGCACCTTCCGGCGTATGATCCGTCATGGATTCATCATAGGTAACATGCCTGCAGAGGTAATCATTGATATTCAGGGCGGTTTCAAAATCGCTGGAACCGCGGCAGGCGGAAGCTGCGGCATTCACCGCGTTGAGCAGCGCATTTTCACCCGTTCCTTCCGTTACCGTTCTTATCCAGACTTGCATGTCCGTAGCGGTCTGACTTCCATCCGCATAAGCAAAAAGGGTTATTCTGTATCTGCCGGGAAGATAGAAAATCCAGGGGGAGTCCTGAGGGAAGCTCCAGTCCGGAGACGTCATGGAGAATCGGCCTGTATCCCACAGAACTTCCGCGTTGCCATTGAGAAAGGTATTGTCATAGACAGCCACGGTGATACTGTATTCGGTGGAAGCCAGATCATAATCCGAGTGCATCTGCCAGGTATATTCCCGGCATGTTTCGGGGTTGGCATCCTCCAGCGTAATGGAGAGTTTCGAACCGCGATAGCCTGTCATTCCGGGAGGCAACGGCGGCTGCGACATCAGCAGCCCGCCGGAGGAAGGACGCCCTCTGCCGGAAGCCTGGGCAGAAGAAACCATCAAAGCACTCAGAAGCAGCATGAGGATCAGAAAAATCAGACGCTTTTTTATAGAAAAAACGGTCATAGCTAAACCCCTTCCGGCAGGCGAATATGGGCAGCCGTCCCTGCTGCTCCGTTTATAACTATTATACAGAGAAAGGAAAAAAGTTCAAACCGCAAAACGTGGTGCATGCGCTTCGCACCGGGAGAAACAGGCAGTCCGCTTCTTCCGGACCCCGGTTCCCTTTTCAGCAAAAAAAGGGCACTGTCAAACATGCAGTGTCCTGATCGTTGTGTGTATAGAAGCCCGGGTGTCTTTTCCGACAGCGCGGCTTTCGTTTCTTTCGGGTCCGTCCACAGCCTGAGGGATGGAGAACCACGCAGACTGCTTATTTCTCAAATCCCAGGAAGCGTGTTCCCTGGAAGGTCAGCTGACCCTTTTCGCCTTCACGGAGCATGTCAAAATCGTCGCTGCTCACTCTCAGCTTCACCGTGCCGCTGTTTTGGGTCTTAAAGACAACAAAATACCGCACATAGATGGAATGGTAGCTGCCGAAATGGACATTCCGGCCACGGTTCATAAAGGTTGAAAAATCCTGTCTCTTCGTATAGACTTCCGCTTCCTCCGTGACCCGGGGAGAGTGATTGTTTTTATTCCAGATATACAGGCTGCGCAGCAGGACAAAGAGAAGTACGCCTGCGATCAGTGCGCCAATGCCGTAAAAGAACAGCATAAAGAAATCCGTTCCATGATTCATGCCAGTGCTAAAACCTTCATAGGTTGTCATTTTGATTCGCTCCTTTATTCTTTGCATGGTGCCGGCCTTTTCCGGCGGGCACTTCATTTCATCATTTCATCGGTGCCGGCATTCTCTCGCAGGCACATATCTTCATACGAATGAAAAACCGGGATGGCAGATGTATTCGAAAAAAAACGCAAAACGCTATATTTTTTTCAACGGAAAAAGGGAACGCGCGTTGCGCGTCCCCCGTATGCATACCAATGCTTCAGGATGCGGTTCGTTCTCCGCCGTTTTTTTCGTTTCCGAGCTTCCGGAGAATCCCGGAAACCAGGAAAAGGGCCAGGATGCCGGTCAGAAAATCCGAAGCCGGCT
>ONVN01000280.1 GCA_900321295.1 uncultured Eubacteriales bacterium | reverse complement strand
TTTCATCTCTTCTTGTCCCAAAAAACAGCCAGGCTTTCTGATAAGCCTGGCTGTTTGGAAATATTTTGCTTTTCTTTTTTATTGTTTTGGAAATTACGGATTAAAAGAAACCACGTTTGCTGAGCTCATCCTGTACATAGCCGGCAAGAATATCAACAATACGCGCATTTCTTCCGCCTCCTGCAACGATCACATCAGCATAATTGATATAATTGCGAATATACTTATCATACATGGGCTTCACGGTGGTCAGATACTGGGAAGCAATCCCATCAATATCACGGCCGCGTTCTTTTATATCACGTTCTATACGGCGAAGCAGACAAATATCCGGCTCGACTTTCATATAAAGCTTGAGATACATAAGGTCCCGGAGACGTTCGTCATGAAAACAGTGGATACCTTCCAGAATCATAACATCTCTTGGCCAGATCAGTTCATCCGAGTCAGCACGCCTGTGTAAAGCATAATCATATTGCTTTTTTGTGATGGGTTCCCCGCGCATGAGCGTTTTTATATCTGAGAGAAGCAGATCATGATCAAAAATCTCTGGTTCATCATAGTTGAGCAGCTTGCGTTCATCAAATGTTAGGTTGGGATGATCCAGATAATAGGCATCCTGCTGCAGAACAAAACAACGTTCACCAATTCTTGCCTTCAGTTCATCGGCAAGAGTCGATTTTCCACTGCCGCTTGCACCGCAGATTCCAATAAACAGCATGGTTGTCCCACCTTTGCATAAAAAGCCCGCTCAGACGGCGGGCTTATTGTTAATTCAAGGATTCAGAGTCATTTTCAATCGTGACTTCTTCAACACTTCTGATACCCCAGCGGGCAATGACCATGGTCATATTTTGATTTCCGACTGCAAGCGTAACAGAATCATCTTTGATCTGAGTGATGGTACCATAAATGCCGCCAATTGTGCAGACACGGTCGGATACTTTCAGATTGTTGAGCATTTCCTTGACCTGCTTGTCCTTCTTCTGCTGAGGACGGATAAGCATGAAATAGAAGATGACAAAAATCAGAACCATGGGAAGCAGCGTCGTAATGATCGAAACAACCGGGTTGACTTCGGGCATTTCCCCAGCGGCGGCTGTGCCAGTAGCGGCGGCTTCTTCAGCATATGCAGTGGCAATACCGGCAACCTTATAAAACAAATCCATAAATCTCGAACCCCTTTCAGAATATCAGCGCTTATTATAACAGGAAAAAATGGAGTGCACAAGTATGGGATGGAAATCTTTCGGCATATCTTCTGCAGTAACTTTTTCACCTGATGGAAAATTCCCAGAATGCAGGAAAAGAGACCAACAAAAGATGAAAAAGACAAACGGAAGAAGGCGAAATCTGATATAATCATCCTTGAAAGGGAAGGAATGAAGCATGATGGCAAAATATGAAATAAAAATACATGCAGGCGAATCAATTACAAAGGCGATCCGCGAACTGCCGGATGACGGAGAGGAAGCAATTCTTCATCTTGAGCCGGGTCAGTATCATGAAAAAGTTGAAATTCTTCGATCGCATCTAACCATTGAAGGCAGTGGGGCAGATCAAACAGGAATCATCTGGCACGACAGGGCTTATGAAATCCTTCCGGACGGAAAAAAACGGGGAACGTTTCGGACAGCAACCGTCAGAACGGATGGCGATTATATTACACTTCGTGGTCTTTCGATTCGAAATGACAGCGGCCCCAGAGAGGAAGCCGGACAATGCATTGCCCTTTACGCTGATGGGGATTTCTTTACCTGCGAAGATTGCAATCTCATTTCATATCAGGATACGCTGTTTACTGCCCCCCTGCCGCCCAAAGAAATGATCAAAGATGGTTTTATCGGGCCAAAACAATTTTCCGAAAGAAAACCACAAAGACATATTTATCGCAGAGACAGGATTTATGGGGATATTGATTTTATCTTTGGCGGAGCAGCCGCCTGGTTTGAACAGTGTGATATCATTGCCGTCGATGGGCGGAAGAAAAAGGATGAGCCCTATGTTGCTTATTGCACTGCTGCCTCGACGCCGGAAGGACAGAGGTTTGGATATGTTTTTCATGAATGTCGTTTCCTTGGGAAAGGCGTTCCCGATCAATCTGTCTTTTTAGGGAGACCCTGGCGGTCTTATGCCAAGACTGTTTTTCTTGAATGCTCTTTTGATCATCACATTCGTCAAGAGGCTTTCCATGACTGGGGCAAGGCGGATTTCAAGCAAAATGGTCTGTATGCTGTATATCCTGAACCTGATTTTTCATTAACAATGCAGTATGGGAAAGTCCTTACACAGGGAGAAGCAGCTGAATATTCTGAGACTGCATTTTTAGGTTCCCTTTGATATTTTGCGTTTTTGACATACTCATGTTATACTTATAAAGATAGGAACTTGTGTTCCTTTATGAATAAAGAGGTGATTCTTTTGTCATCAGACCCAATAGGCGGTCCGATAGCATGCTTATGCGTCCTTCTTCTTGCACATGCCTATCTCGCAAATGCTGAAGCAGCATTGACGACATTGCATGAAGATGCGCCAAAACCAGATGAGGAAGATGTGGCAAGATATGGCGAGAAACTCAGTCAAATGATTGAGGAACCCAAAAAATATCTTCTGACCTTACGGATCTGCAGAAGCCTTTGTGTCTTTTTTTCTGGAGGCATCGCTGCATATGTATTCCTGCCGATGATTTCAAACACTCTGCTTGCAGGGAGCTGGAATAATCTGTACAGCAAGCTTGCTGTTCTGCTGGGCATTGAACTTCTTTTGATGGTTTGTTTCCAGATTTTTGGCTTTTCTCTCCCTCAGATTCGTGGAGAGAAGTACTCTGAAAAAACTGCAAAACGTACAGCACCGATGGTTCGATTCCTGGCCGGTTTCATGTGGCCTACAGTGTGGTTTGTAGATATCGTTGTCCGGTTCCTGTCCGGATTGACCGGCTCGGAAGTATCCGATGTGGATGAAGTCACAGAAGATGATATTCTGCAGATGGTTGACATGGGTGGTGAAACTGGAGCTATCGAAGAGAACGAAAAGGAAATGATTGAAAACATTTTCGAATTTAACAATCAGACGGCTGAAGATATCATGGTGCATCGTACGGATGTTACAAGCATCTGGGTGAATGACGATAAAGACACTGTCATAAAAACGATTCTGGATACTGGCTTAAGCCGGTTCCCTGTCTACGATCAGGACATTGATGATATCATTGGCATTCTGAGCACGAGAGATTATCTTCTGAATACACACAGGAAAGAACCGAAACCGATCAGGGGGCTTCTGCGTGATGCTTATTTTGTTCCGGAGCATGTGGCTGCGGATGTGCTGTTTCGCAACATGCAGAAGAAAAAAGTCCATATGGCCATTGTTGTTGACGAGTATGGTGGAATGAGCGGTATTGTGACGATGGAGGACCTTCTGGAACAGATCGTTGGCAATATATATGACGAGTTTGATCCACAGGCCGAGAATGAGATCGTTCAGATAGGGGAAAATCTGTGGAGAATATCAGGTGCAGCTTCGCTGGATGAAATATCCGAAATCATTGGTGTCGAACTCCCTGAAGATGAAGATTATGATACCTTGGGTGGATTGATCTTCAATCAGCTGACCACGATTCCCAAAGATGGGAGTCATCCCGAAATGGATGTATATGGTCTTCATATTCTTGTTGAAAGACTCGAAGATCATCGCGTTGATACTGCAATCGTCAGCAAAATTGAGCGTGAGTCGGATGTTTCAGAACACGGGGAAGAAAATGACACCTCGGAGAGCTGAAGTCATTCTCTAAAAATCGATCGATTGCACCGTTCTTTCACATGTGCATTTCTGTTGACAATCAAACTGTGATCAATTAATATGCATTTTGGAGTATTCTATTTAGAATTGCTCCAATTGTTTTTGGGAGGAACCCGCTATATGAGAAAATGTGTAAGCCTTTTTTTGTGCATGATCATGATTTTCGCGGCCCAGTTCATGCCAATTGCTAGGGCAGACGCAGAGGAAACGACGCTTGAGGTCAGTCTGTATGGCATGACTCTTCTGCCAACTGGAGAATGGCGCTCAGAAGCCATTTCCGGCTCTTTTTCCGTTTATCAGAATGGCGAAAACGTCAATACCCTCCACGTGAATTCCTTCGGCAGTACAAAAGTGAAGCTCAATAGTGGTGCTGAAGTCAAGCTTATCCCTCAAGAGGGAAGTGTGACAAAAGGTTACATGGTTGAGGAATCTGGCTATACATTATCCATTACGAGCGGATGCAGCAATACAGCACATATTATTGCATACTCAAATTCTGGTATTTTTGATGTATATGCAGATGGTGCCAGACGTTTTCAGGTATCAAGTCTATCCGAGAATGCTGAAGAGGAATCCGCGGATACAAATGAGGCGTTTACGCTGACTTTTGAAACTTCTGAAGACGGTATCTATTCGCTCCAGGAACCGATCCCTGCAGATCATTATATTTTAACCGATCTTGAATCCGGGAATACTTTTCAGTTTACGGTTGTTCCATATCGTGGCAATCTGAATGAGATCGCCATTGTTGATGCGCGCAGTACCCCGGCACAGCAGCCGCCTGTTGCGGAGGCAACAGAGGATAAAGGTGAGGATGCCGCGCAGGAAACTGAAACAAATGAGCCCAATGATGGAATTGAACCTGAACAGAGCATGGTGTCTTCCACGGAAGTGCCGACCATGGTTCCGACAGCTACCCCGACTGCGGTTCCTACTTCCTTACCCACGGAGGTACCGACACCTACGGCCACAGTAGTTCCGACTGCTTTGCCTACCGTTGTACCGACGGCAGAACCCACGGCTGCACCGACAGCTGTGCCGACGGCAGAACCCACGGCTGTACCGACTGCAGAGCCGACAGCTGTACCGACTGCAGAGCCGACAGCTGTACCGACTGCAGAGCCGACAGCTGCACCGACGGCAGAGCCGACAGCTGCACCGACGGCAGAGCCGACCGCAGATCCGACAGCTGCACCGACTGCAGAGCCGACCGCAGAGCCGACAGCTGCACCGACGGCAGTGCCAACGGTGGAACCCACGGCTGCACCGACAACAGAGCCTGCGGATTCTGTTACAGAACAGGATGCGGACGGCGCTCCCATGGAAGACAACGTTCAGGGAACGGGAAACTTGATCCTTGCTTTTACTATGCCAGAGGATTCCGAAGCATTGGAATATTATGTGTACCAGGACAAGGAAAAGATTGTTACGGGCAAATGCAATGAATCTGGTATCAAGGCCATGGATATTCCTGAAGGGCGTTACAGGGTACAGATTAATCTCCCGACGACACTCTATCTGAACTCAATTAATGGTATGGACATCAACCGTTCAGGGAAACTGACCTGGGATGTTGATGTTGATTCACATCAGTCTACTTTTGAAATCGCTTTGAAACAGCTTCTCACCATTCAAGGATCCGTCAATAATATTCCCGATGGAGTGAAGGTTTCTGTTTCCGGCGGTGAAGGTCAAAAGGAGACGAAAATTGCATCCGGCACATATATTGTACAAGGCTTGATCCCGTCTTCTTATGTTGTAACGCTGGAACTGGAAGAAGGCGATTACACAGGTGAAAAATGGAATTTTACCACGGGTTACAGTCAGGTAATTGCACAGTTTAACATGAATCTGACAGATTCTCAGATTCTTCCAGCTATCTCAAAGACCGAGGAAGAGCTTGAATCGGAAATCTTCTCTCAGGCTTCGAATCAGAATGAGCAAGCGGAAGAGGCGTCTCAGGAACAGGAAACTGCTGAAGCTCCTCAGCAAGAAGAGAGCAATACGGCACAAACTGATATTCAGGAAACTGCGCAGAGCGAATCTGAGGAAGACCTGACAAAGTATGCGCTGTACAGCAAGCTCAGTTCAGATGCAGAACCCATGTTTATACCACTGCGCAATCTGCCAAGAAAGAATGTCAATGGTACTGCCAGTATTGAAGTCCGTGTTTTCAACGATGGGAATCACAATGGTGAATGTGGACCCTATGAAGGCGGGCTGGCGGATGTTGAAGTCGACTTGATTTTGACTGGCGCTGAGGATACTGTTGTCGGATCCACGATTACAGGTTCGGATGGCATGGCGATCTTTACGGATCTCCCCGCCGGCGATTATATTGTCAGAAGTTCCTTGCCAGTATACTTTGGTTATGGCGAAAAAGGAAAGTATCAGGATAAGCTTTCTTCCAGTATCATGAATCGACAGAGTGCACAGAATCAGGAAAGTGCACCTGTGCATCTTGATGTTGATCAGACATTTCATGCAGGGATTGGCGCAACAAAGGCCTGCGGTTTTTCAGGTCAAGTATGGCTTGATGATGGCGATGGCATCAGACAGGAGAATGAACCCGGACAGGGCGGCGTGCTTGTTGAGATGATTGGTCTGCATAATGGACTGACCTATCAGATTCTGACTGGAGAGGATGGATACTTCGATTTTACTCAGTTGCGTTTTGGTAACTACAAATTCCAGGTAACACTCCCTGAAGGTTATATGTTCACCAACGCATCCAAGACGGGAGGCAATAACCGTTCTGTATTTACGACAGCAGGCCAGAGCACAGCAGGTAAGAATATCATTTATGATAAAACAAAGAACCTGACCGAACAGAATGTTGGTGTTGTTTCTGAAGGCAATATTTTTGGAACAGCATTCAGGGACTTTAACTATAACGGCATATATGACGAAGGCGATCTGCCTCTGGCAGGAGTCAAACTGACGGTATTCCGTGGGAATACAGGTAAAGATTATGGGACGGTTATAACCGGAGAAGATGGCACCTATATATTTAGAGCGCTCCGGAATGGGGAATATCGCATTGTGTCGAAATTGCCTAGCGATGGTGCTTTCTATACAGTGTCCGGAACCGGTGAAGAAGCAAACAGATTTGTTTCCAAAGGAAAAGACGCAACTGCTTCGAACATTGCAGTCGGTGCAGGCGAATCAGTGAAAGTCAATCTTGGTGCTGTCTATTTTGCTACTATCAGCGGAACAGCTTTCTTTGATACCGATTTCAACGGAACAAGGGATGCGGGTGAGAAAGTTGCCGCCGGTATGACTGTCAATCTTCTTAAGCAGGACGGGTCGGTTGCTGCCAGTACCCGCACTGATGCAAAGGGTAATTATTCCTTTGATAAGGTTTATCCGGAACAATACAGCATCTTTATGAAGGCATTGGATGGATATGCATTTACCCGTCCCGGGGAAAACAATGTGATTGTTTCCCGAGGGAATGGAGAGGGAAGCAGCGAGATCTTCAGTGTCGTGATGGGTGAAACATATACCGGGATGGATGCTGGGCT
Organism: uncultured Eubacteriales bacterium; assembly: GCA_900321295.1. Taxonomy (GTDB): domain Bacteria; phylum Bacillota; class Clostridia; order Christensenellales; family Aristaeellaceae; genus UBA2943. The sequence continues at coordinate 1,927 of ONVN01000280.1, read as the reverse complement.
TGTTGCACCAGGATATGTTTCAGGTGTGTTCTTTGGTGATGCAAATGACAACGGTGTCCAGGATGCAGAAGAAACAGGCTTGCTCAATACGGTTGTTTCTCTGGTGAATGAGGAAACGTCTGAAAAGTATAGCATTAGCCTGACCAATTCAGCGAACTATCGTTTTGATGCTGTTCTTCCCGGCAGGTATCATGCGGAAATTGAAATAGCTGAAAATGCTGTCTATATTGATGATACAAAGAACTGGACTGTAGATGGGAAGAAAGCAAAGAGTGATTCGTTTGCAATGAATTCCGGAGAGCAGATTGTGCTTCCGCCTCTTGGAGCCTTGACATTGGGATCCATTACAGGAACTGCATTTGATAATCCACTCGCAGACGGAGTTTGGAGGGATGAATCCAAAGGACTCAAAGGTGTTTCAGTCTCCCTGATGACGGTTCAGGGCGAAGTGTATGCTCATACAGAAACCGGCGAGGACGGATACTTTGAGATCAGGGATATTCGCCCAGCAACTTATCTGCTGTCCGTGAATATTCCGGATGGAAAAGTTCTTGCCCGAAAAGCGAATGTTACGCTTCCCATTGAAAGCTGCAAGCAGCTTCAGACGGTCCCTCTTTCCTTCAAAATGGGAGATATCTATCTTGGACAGATGCTTGGCTGCGTTCTTCCCGGAACTTTGGCTGGTGATGCCTGGCTGGACGAAAACATCAACGGAAAATGGGATGATGGTGAGCGGCCGTCCGTCGGTGAAACAATCTATGTTTATGATATTGAGTCGGGAGTCAATCTGGCAACATTGAAGACGGATGAAAATGGTACGTTCGCCAATAGTGGTATGATCCCTGGTACTTACCGTCTCGTTTATATTCCGGACAATCTGACAATTCCCGCTCCGGAAGGTGAGTCCAGTTTCAGCATTCTTTCTGGACAGCTGATGACAGACCCGATTGTGCTCAAAGCCGGCGAAGAAGTGACGAACCTGCATCTTGGCCTGATGCGGTATACAGACATTCGTGGCTTTGTATGGTTTGATCAGGGTGGATCCATTGAAGCCCTTCCTGGTGCGCAGCTTACCTTGCTCGACAAGGACGGAAATGAGCTTCAGCGCGCTGTAACGGATACCGATGGCACTTATACGTTTGGCCGTCTTCTTCCTGCACTCTATGAGATCACGGTCACTGTTCCTGAAGGACATGTGGTTGTTGAATCTGATGACATTCGTCTTGCAGATGGTTCGCTGAGAAGCGTTATGCAGTATGTCAATCGTCGGAATGGTTCTACCGGACAGTTCGAACTGAAAATGGGGGATGAATTGTCCGACATGAACGTCGGCAGCGTAACCCCAGGTACACTTGGTGACTTTTTGTGGGTTGATGTTAACGAAAATGGACTTCAGGACACCGATGAGTTTGGTATCCCTGGTGTAACAATCCGGCTGCTTCGCGGAGACAAGGAAATTGCCAGAACTGAAACTGATCAGTATGGTTTTTATCTGTTCACGGATCTTTATCCTTCCTCGTACATTCTTTTCCCGGAACTGCCTGATGAAGTGAAACCTACGATTCATAGGGATGATTTTGATGGAATCATATCCGTTCTTGAATCAGAAGGAATGTCTGTTCCTGTTTCAGTGGTTTCGAATGCTGCGAATTATAATGCAGATATGGGTGCAGCTCTTGTGACACCGGGCATTTATCCTGCAGGATATGCACAAGGGCAGACACAGGATTGGACAAAATAAATACACATGAAGCCGGTTCGCAAGACCGGCTTTCTTTATTTCGAACAATCCTGGGTATTGGTATGCTTCGCTTCATAATGATTCTATCCTCAAATCATCTCGTGTAATACTGCATGACATGATTCAGATAAAGGAACGGCATATATGCGAGGCTGTTACGCGTTGCACAGGGGGTGGAAATCTGAT
>ONVN01000368.1 GCA_900321295.1 uncultured Eubacteriales bacterium | reverse complement strand
TCTTAATACGTGCCATGGTTTTTTTTCTTTTTTCCAGCCAAAGGGCTTATTTATAGGGCAACAGCTTACGAATAGTACGGGCTTCTTCCTTGTTATCAACAATCCCGTCAGCGCGGAGATGGCGGGTCCTCTTGGTGGTCTTGAGCCGAACCTGATGGTTGGCGTTCATCTGCTTATGCTTGACGATACCAGTCTTGGTAAATGAGAAGCGCTTGGCAGCACCACGATGCGATTTCTGCTTAGGCATAGGGTGTTCCTCCTTCCTTAGTTCGTCTGCAGCTTTCTGCAGACAGATCCATTTATCCTCAGGCTTCCTGGGAAGCCTTTTTCTCCTTGTCGGCAGCTTCTCTGTTTGCCTTCTTTTCAGCAAAAGAAGCTTTGGCTGACTTCGGAGCCAGGACCATAATCATGTGACGGCCATCCATGGTGGGTCTGCGTTCCACAACGCTGACATCCTTGCAACGTTCTGCAAAGTCCTGCATAACCTTGCTGCCAATTTCGCTGTGCGTAATCTGGCGGCCGCGGAAACGTATGGATACTTTCACTTTGTCTCCGCCATCCAGGAATTTGATGGCCTGCTTTGCTTTGGTCAGCACATCGTTTTCCTCAATCGTGGCAGAAAGCTGCACTTCCTTGACTTCGACGACCCGCTGATTCTTGCGATTTTCGCGCTCTCGTCTTGACTGCTCATAGCGGTATTTGTCATAGTCGAGCAGTTTGCATACCGGCGGCTTGGCCGTAGGCTGAATTTTCGCCAGGTCATACCCGCGTTCTTCAGCAAGTTCCAGAGCCTTCTGTGTCAGCATGACACCCAGCTGTTCGCCGTTTTCATCAATCAGACGAACTTCGCGGTCGCGAATCTCTTCATTGATCATCAGCTCGAAAGCGATACCCATACACCTCCCAATATCCCGCACAACAAAAGCGGCGGGTAACCTACCCGCCGCGTCATTGCGTCATCATATTCCCATGCTTCATGGAAATTATGCCATAAACCCGGCAACGTACGTCACACAAGGTGAGGGGCGGGCAAGCCTCTACTTCGAACAGATGGTAGACTACCACGCATTTGAATTTCTGTCAAGGACTTTTTTTCTGCAATTGACTTGTTTTCACGCACATGCTACAATCACTTGACTTTTCTGGAAGGAAGCATGTATTTTGGATATTCTGGAATTACTGGGGATTGCCATCGGGCTGAGCATGGATGCCTTTGCTGTCTCCCTCTGCAAGGGACTGGCCGCCGGAAAGGCAAAACCGTCCCATATTCTCTGCGTCGGACTCTATTTCGGCGGTTTTCAGGCTCTGATGCCCCTGATCGGCTATCTGGTCAGCAGCCTGTTTACAAGCTTTATCTCCTCCGTCGCCGCATGGATCGCCTTTCTGCTCCTTGTCCTGATCGGCGGAAACATGATCCGTGAAAGCCTGCAGCCGGAGGAAGAGGACTCCATGAATGCCTCTTTTGCCCCGAAGGCCATGATTCCCCTGGCTGTAGCCACCAGCATTGATGCCCTGGCCACCGGGGTTGCCTTCGCTGCCCTGGATGTCCGGATTCTTCCCACCTGTGCTGTCATCGGTGTCACCACATTTCTGCTCTCCGGTGTTGGTCTGTACCTTGGCGTTACCTTCGGAAGCCGTTTCCACAAAAAAGCCGAGATCTTCGGCGGCGTGGTTCTGATTCTGATTGGTCTGAAAATTCTTCTGGAACATCTCCTTTGATACGGCCGTTCACGGCTGATTCCAGGAAATCCCGGAAAAAAGCTCCGGCCTGTGTTTCTTTCGAACACAGGCCGTTTTTTCTGCTTTCCGGGCAGGATTATTCTTCCGCGTCCTTCAGGAGGAACTCCTGTGAAAAGGCCTCTCCGGTCCCGTCGCCCTGTTCGAGCCTGACATACAGTCGGTAGATGCCTGCTTCCGCCCTTGCGCCGCCGGCTTTTTTTCCGTCCCAGTACAGCGTGGTGCCTTCCGGGTAGATCTGTTCCGGACGGGTCGGTTCCCTGGAGAGAAGCCGGCAGACCGTGCTGCCTTCCGCATCCTGGATCACGGCAGAAATCAGAGCCGGTCCCCTGTGGGAAATCACAAAGCCCATTTCCTCCCCCTTGTCCGGCGTAAAGGCTTCCCCGGACTGAACCGTCACTTCCTGACGCAGCGTCTCCGGAGCAATACCGATAGCCCGGCTCGCCACAATCTCCATTTTCTCGTCCTCGGTGACCACCACCTGGAAAAGCAGATAGCCTGTCTCCTCCAGAAGTTCATCCGTCACCGTGATGGTTCTTTCCTTCATGCCCGGCATGAGGTAACCGGAGGTATCGCCTGAACCGCCAAGCCATTCCCCGGAGTCATACAGAATCTGGGCATGCGCAAAATCCCATCTTTCGTTGACCTGATGTACAATCTGATACGCCACACGTACGTTCTGGTAGACGGTAAAGGAAAAGGAAATCTCCCGGTGGGTTTTCGAGAGAAGCCCTTCCTCGAAGGAAATGCTGCCCACACCGTCCGTCTGACGGTGCACGGATTCCGCATCATAGGTCAGAATCGGGAAATCGTCCTTTTCCGGATAGGTATGCACCGTGCTTGCGCCGTGCATATGCAGCAGGTAACGCCCGATTTCGGAAAGCGTGATGATCCCGTCACGGTTTTCATCGGCCGCATACCCTGTCTTCACAGACAGTCCTGCACTCAGCACCCCGGAAAAATAGCCTCCGCCCGCCAGAGCACCCTCGCCGGTGGTGCTTCCCCGCCAGAACCAGCTTTCTTCCGCCCCGCCTGAGGAGCAGATGATTTTGTAACGGTCGCCCTCAAAGATATGGGTGAATTCTTCCCGGATGCCTTTCCCGATCATCGCGCCGGTATGGCAGGCGTCCACAATCAGCACTTTCGTCCCGCGGATCTTTTCAAACACGTCATGCAGCTGCTGGGCGGTAATGCCGCGTTCCCGCCGTCCGTCCGAAAGCAGCAGCGTCATACTGTTTCCGGGGTCTCCGGGCTCCCACAGGCCATGGGTGCTCAGATAGAAATAACTGACATCCTCGTCGGTCGCAGGGGAAAATGTGTCCAGGATCAGGCGGGTCAGTTCCGCTGGACCCGGGACACCGTTGCGCTGAGTGACCAGTGTTTCCAGGTTCATGGCACCGCCGCTGAGTGCCTCCGTCATGTCCGAGACATTGTTTTCCGAGGACGGAGAAGTGTCCAGGCCGGAAAGGAAGTGGTCACATCCAACCAGCAGCGCACGGTTTTCCGCTTCTGCCGGATATGAAAAAAAGAGCGCGAGGAAGAAGAGGAACAGCCCGAAAAAACGTACAGCTGCCTTCATCTTCCTCACCTCCTTCAGCCGTCTGCCTGCGCTCAGGCATCCCCGGCCTGTCCGTCACGTATTGTGGTTAAACCTCTTCCCTTTCCCCTTTTGTTTCCCGTGTGACAGCATGCAGTGCATGCTTCACCGTCAGTGTTCGGATTCTTGCACGGCTCCCGGCCAGATGCAGCGGAATCGAATACACTGTCTCCCGGGTGGCAATCCCCAGGAAGACCGTTCCCACTGGCCGCTCCGGTGTTCCGCCGTCCGGGCCTGCCAGTCCTGTGGCGCTGACGGCTATATCCACCTGCAGTTTTTCCCGTGCTGCCCTTGCCATGGCACACGCCACCTCGGCGCTGACCACATTGCAGGTTTCGATCGTTTCTTCCGGCACATCCAGCAGCATGGTCTTGGAAATACTCTGGTAGGTGACAAAACCACCCTTGACCACACTGGAGGCGCCGGGCACCTCTACCAGTGTGGAGGCAATCAGACCTCCGGTCAGGGATTCCGCTGTCGCGATGGTCCATCCCTTTTCCCGGAGAGCCCGGACGGCCGTATGTGCCAGGGATCCTCCGTCGTCCTCCCGGATCTCATAAATTACCTTCCCGAGCCGACTTCGGATTTCTTCAATCAGAGGTTCCAGCATCGCTTCGGCAGCCTGTGTGCTGTCTGCACCCGCTGTCGCACGAAGCATGACTTCACCCAGGGAACAATAGGGGCTCAGCGAAGGATTGTCCTTCACTTCCAGGTCCTTCAGGCGCATGTCGACTTCGGATTCGCCCATGCCGAAAATCCGGATATAGCGGCTCACGAGAACCCTTCCGGAACGTGCCATGATCCAGGGTTCCACCTGATCGCGGAACATGGGTTCCAATTCCTCCGGCGGGCCCGGCAGATGAATGATGACCTTTCCGTCCCCGGCCGGCACAATTGCACCGGGTGCTGTTCCGTTGGGATTGAGCAGAATCTGGGTGTCTTCGGTAAACATGGCCTGCGACTGATTATTGCCCATCATCTTCCGGTGATACTGTGCAAAGCGTTCCCTGACCATCCGGTCTGCTTCAGGGTTCAGGACCAGTTCCTTTCCAAGCAGCTTTGCCGCGGTCCGCTTGGTGATGTCATCCACGGTCGGCCCGAGGCCGCCGCTGGTGATCACCACATCCGCCCTCGACAGTGCGAGGCGGTAGGCCTCCTCCAGGCGTTTTTCGTTGTCACCGACCACCTGCTGATGATATATGCTGACACCCAGGGCCGCCAGCCGCCGTGCAATGTACTGTGCATTGGTGTTCAGCACCTGCCCCATCAGGAGTTCCGTGCCCACACACAGGATTTCTGCCGTCATGCATTTCCCTGCTTTCCTTCGCGAATTCAGCAAAATTGTATCACATTTGACCCCAGGAATACAGATACGCTCCGTACAGCGGAAAAAGGGTAAAGGAAAACCCGCCGGAGCGGGTTTTTCAGATCAGTTGGACGACTGATAGCGCCATTGCCTGGAGCGGTCACCGGCACTGAGAATGCGCTTGCGCATACGCAGGTTCTTCGGCGTGATTTCCAGAAGCTCATCATCATCAATGAATTCAAGGCATTCTTCCAGAGAAAGCGGATGGACCGAGACCAGCCGGAGAGAGTCTTCGGAAGCGGAAGCATTGCGCATATTCGTCACGTGCTTCGTCTTGCAGACGTTCACCACCAGGTCGCCCGGGCGGGCGTTCTGTCCGACAATCATGCCCTCATACACTTCAATGCCTGCGCCGATAAACAGCGTGCCGCGCTCCTGTGCATAGAAAAGGCCATAGGAGTTGCTCGTGCCGGTCTCATGGGCAACAAGTGCGCCGGCATTGCGGTGCGGGATATCGCCCTTGACAGGTTCATACTTTTCAAACACGGAAGACATAATGCCTTCTCCGCGGGTATCGGTCATAAATTCGCTCCGGTATCCGAACAGTCCGCGGGAGGGAACCAGGAATTCCAGACGTACACGGTCGTAACCGCTCATATGCTCAAGCACGCCGCGCCGTCTGCCGATCTTTTCAATGACTGCGCCTGCGGTTGCCTGGGGGGTATCCACCACAAGGCGTTCAACCGGTTCGCACTTGACACCGTCAATCTCTTTGTAAATGACCCTGGGCTTGCTCACGGCAAACTCATAGCCCTGGCGGCGCATGTTTTCAATCAGAATGGACAGATGCAGTTCACCGCGTCCGCAGACTTCAAAGGCATCGGTGGAATCCGTCTCATTGACACGCAGAGAAACGTCTGTCTGCAGTTCCTTCATCAGCCTTGCACGCAGATGACGGCTTGTGACATACTCGCCTTCACGGCCTGCAAACGGGCTGTCATTGACCTGGAAGGTCATGGTCACCGTGGGTTCACTGATCTTGACAAACGGCAGGCCTTCCACGCAGGAAGGATCACAGACCGTGTCGCCGATGGAAATATCGGACATGCCGCACAGTGCAACGATATCGCCCATGCTGACTTCTTCTGCGGAAACGCGCTTGAGTCCGTCATACTGGTACAGTTCGCTCAGACGCCACATGGGGCTGGTGACACCCGTCTCCACATTGGTATGCACAACGTTCATGCCGGCGTAGAACTTGCCCCTGGTAATACGGCCGACACCGATACGGCCGACGTAATCACTGTAGTCGATGGTTGAGATCAACACCTGTGCAGGGCCTTCCGGATCGCCTTCCGGTGCAGGGATATACTTCAGAATGGCATCAAAAAGCGGTCTGAGGTCTTCCCCGGGTGTTTCAAGGTCCAGGGTCGCCGTACCCTTCCGGGCGGAAACATAGAGAATCGGATTGTCGAGGGTGGATTCTTCGGCCTCCAGATCGATGAGCAGGTCGAGGATTTCGCTGACAACCTCCTCACAGCGGGCATCCGGGCGGTCCACCTTATTGATGACAATAAGTACCTTCAGCTTCAGTTCCAGTGCCTTCTTGAGCACGAAACGGGTCTGGGGCATGGGACCTTCAAAGCTGTCCACGAGCAGCAGAACGCCATCCACCATCTTCAGCACACGTTCGACTTCACCACCGAAATCGGCGTGACCGGGCGTGTCCACGATGTTGATTTTATGACCCAGGTAATGAACGGCTGTATTCTTTGCGAGAATGGTGATGCCGCGCTCTCTTTCAATGGCATTGGAGTCCATGACGCGGTCCACGGTCTGCTGGTTTTCTCTATAAACACCGCCCTGCTTGAGCATCTGGTCAACCAGGGTCGTTTTGCCGTGGTCGACGTGGGCGATAATTGCAATATTCCGAATATCTTCACGAACCATAGGAATCATCTTCCTTCCAAACTTATACGCTTAATTTCTGGTGGATACGTCGGTCAGTTCAAGTCCTTCATTGTTTTCACAGGCAAGACGGATGCTCCATTCGTTTTCAAAGAGAAGGACATCCCGTCCGCGGCTGTCTTTGGCCCGTCCTGAAGTTGACGTCAGTTTCAGGTCTTCGACGGGTTTCGGTGTCCTGACCACCCATCGGACATAATGGAATGGCTGGCTTTCCCGGACAATGTCCGCCTGATATTCTGTCTTCAGGCGGTGTTCCAGGACTTCGAACTGCAGGACACCGACAACGCCTACCAGAAATTCTTCCTTACCGGTTTCCGTTCTTGTAAATGTCTGAATCGCGCCTTCCTCGGCAAGCTGGGTGATGCCTTTCTGGAACTGCTTGCGCTTCATGGAGTCGACCGGCCGCACACGGTTGAAATGTTCCGGTGCGAAAACCGGGATGTTCTCATAATGCATCTTCGGACCTGTGGAGAGCGTGTCGCCCAGCTGGTATATTCCAGGGTCAAACAAACCAATGATATCCCCTGCCCAGGCCTCCTCAACCGCTTCCCGTTCATCGGCCATAAACTGCTGGGGCTGCTTCAGGGCCACCGGCTTTCCTGTTCCGCTGTGCCACACTTCCATACCTTTTTCAAAGGCTCCGCTGACAATACGCATGAAGGCAAGCCTGTCCCGGTGTGCGGGGTTCATGTTGGCCTGGATCTTGAAGATAAACCCGGAGAAGAAGGGCTCTTCCGGCTTAATCTCTCCCAGATCACTGATCCGGGGAAGAGGAGGTGTCGTGTAGTCAAGGAAACGTGTGAGGAAGGGTTCCACACCAAAGTTCGTGATGGCCGAACCAAAGAAGAGGGGCGTCAGTTCTCCCTTCCGGACGGCTTCCAGATTGAATTCGTCTCCCGCAACATCCAGAAGTTCGATTTCCTCTTTCAGACGTTCAATATAGCTTTCATTGATGTAATTCGACAGCGCCGGATCATCCAGTGCAATATCCGTTTTTTCCACCATTTTCTGGCCATGGTCGCCGCCTGTATACAGTTCGACCATCCGGGTATCCCTGTGGTACACGCCCTGGAAATCTCCATCCACACCGATCGGCCAGTTGATGGGGCAGGAACGAATGCCCAGCACCTGCTCGAGCTCCTCCATCAGCGCAAACGGATCTTTTGCCGCACGGTCCATCTTGTTGACGAATGTAAAGATCGGAATGTTGCGCATGCGGCAGACTTTGAACAGTTTGATGGTCTGTGCTTCCACGCCTTTCGCAGCGTCAATCAGCATGACGGCAGAGTCTGCAGCCACCAGCACGCGGTAGGTGTCCTCGGAGAAGTCCTGGTGTCCCGGTGTGTCCAGAATGTTGATCCTGAAACCATCAAAATCAAACTGCATGGCGGAGGAAGTGACGGAAATGCCGCGCTGTTTCTCAATTTCCATCCAGTCTGAGGTTGCATGCCGGTCACTTTTTCGGGCTTTTACGGATCCTGCGGAACGGATTGCGCCCCCATACAGAAGCAGTTTTTCTGTGAGTGTCGTCTTACCTGCGTCAGGGTGGGAAATGATTGCGAAGGTCCGTCTCTTTTCCACCTGCTGATGCAGCATGTCCTTAAATGCCTGCGTGTCTGTCGAAGGCAGCATCTTACCCCTCCATCTTCAAAATACAATCCTGTATTATCGCCATCGCCCTTTTTCTTGTCAAGCCTGCTTCAGAAGATTCACCGGCTTTTTCCTGCGCCTGCTGGCTACTCCGTGAGAACGCAGAAGCACATGATATCAAAATCCTTCCTGTCGGTTCCAAAGATGTTCTGCAGCTTTTTCGTTCCTTTTTTCCAGGCAAACAGGTCGGAGGACGGGCCGCCGTCCAGGTTGAAGGCCCATAGGGGATGGAATGTTTCCATCAGATAATCGGTTGCCGTCGTAAGCCTGAGACCAATGTTGTTGGTGGCGGTCAGGATCACATAGTTGTTTTTGTCAATACAAGCCAGAATCGTACGGGTGGCCTTGTGTTCGGCAAAATCCCATTCCGTATCCAGAATCGCTTCGTGCTGATCAATCAATGCACATTTGTCATAAAAAGACCAGGTTGAAATCGGATCCGTTTCCAGGATTTTTTCTGGCAGTACGCCAACATACATGTTCAGGCCGTCCGCATTGAGCACAACGCCATAAAACGGCACATCCTCCAGATTGCGGAAAATCTCCCCGTCCGTGATCACGAGACTTCCATAGGATGTGTTGTAGTAATCCTCGCTTGTCCCCGGATAGGTTTCCGGAATGTCCGGATAGGTTCTGTTAATGTATCCGCTTCCATTGATGACCAGGGCGGCTTCCGGAACCTTTTTGGCCAGTTTTGACGGGGCGGCCAGGGATTTTCCCCATTGGGCAGCTGCTTTCTTTACCTGTCTGCCAGGATCCCGCATCCAGACATTGGTCACATAGCAGGTTGTTCTCTTCTGGATCACGATGCGGCGGATCGTATAGCAAAGGTCTTCATCTTCATAGCGGCGAATGATTTTTCCCTTTTCGCTTTCCCATACATACCGCTCGTTCACTTCCTCCACCACCTCTCCGCAGGCACTGCCTGCAAAGAGAAGCATCAGCAGAATACAGCATGCAAGTCTTTTCAAAGGAATCCCCCCCTTGCCCTTACATTATAACGGATACCGGCATCTCTGTGAATCTGCAGGATTTGGCATTTTGAGAAAAAAAAAGAGAAGCTCTTACGAGCTTCTGTATTGGAATCCGGCAGCGACCTATCCTCCCGGGCCGTCTCCAGCCAAGTACTTTCGG
>ONVN01000050.1 GCA_900321295.1 uncultured Eubacteriales bacterium | reverse complement strand
GCGGCTTGGAAAGCCGTCCTTCAGTGACAGTGACATGGATCAGCACCGGGGCGCTGGCGATCCACTCCGCTGCTTCATCATAGGGATCGTCATCATAGCAGGCCTTTACATAGAGTGCAAAGTTTCCTTCCGTCCAATGCTCCCAGCCCCATTGGATATCATTGAGGAGCCTCTCCCATACTTCATAAGGATACCACTCATCTCCCTTGCCCGTATACAGACGGAGCCCTGTGGCCCCCGGTGCATGGATGTTCAGACGGATGTTGGTGTGATTGGGAATCTCGATCTCCGTCTGGCCGTTGCAGGTGAGACTCAGGTCTGCAGAACCCGCCGCCGGTACCATGAGAAGCTGAACATCCTGCGCCTTGTCGAGATAACCCTCTGCCTCGGTTTTGGTATACAGTTCCAGGATATACTCCTGGCTTTCTTCCAGGAGCGATCCATCCACGACAAAGGTTCCCCCGGCAGGCGACAGGTTTTCATTCTGCGAAACAACGCGTCCGCTGAAAACATTGGTCAGGGTCCAGCCATAGGCAACCTGGATGCCGGCTGTGTTGTCCTCCGGACCGAAGGAATAGGTGACCGTCAGATCCTGACCGGCCGTCGCCACGGTGGGATCCGCCAGTTCCATCACGGGCTCCCCAAGGGTGCCCACAGACGCCGGCTCAACGACCTGAAGGGTCACTTCATCGCTCATCACCACGGAGCCGTCGGCAAAATAAGCCTCGGCACCGATCCTGTGGCTGCCCGGCGTCATCGTGATATTGTAGTCCCAGTAATCCCCGTTGGCACCCCAGTCCAGTTCCGGATCATCCGGGGTGATCAGCTCCACAAAAAGAGCGCCGGGTGCATAGATGGAAACCCGGGTCCATTCCGCCGGTGCGGTCTGGGTCTGGCTCATGCGGATGATGATCGGTGCCGTCTCCGCATAGGGCGTTACCGTGACCGAAGTCTCGCCGGGCTGGCCCTTGATGTCCAACGGCTGCCCGTCTTCTGAGACCTCACCCGTTTCGATCATAGCAAAGGCCTTCAGTGTATAACTTCCGGCCTCCAGACGGGCCGTGGAGAGCCAGATGGAGCCGGCGGAAATGAAACGGCCCATATAGATGCTTTCCGTGCTGCCGCTGGCCACGGCCTCCACCCTGTAATAATCGGCCCCGGCCACTTCGCTGAGGGTCGCAGGCATCAGCTCGCCGCGGGCATACGTCGTGCCTGTCACGCTGAACTGCGGTGCCGGCAGCGGCTGCGGATCGTCGGCCCAGGCAGAAGCTGACAGCAGCACGGCCAGGAGCAGAACGCATACAAGAAGATTCCACTTCAGTTTCATGAACCCATGTCCTCCCTGATGGTGTTTTTCCTATATCAAAGAAATCTGAAAAAATGGATGCTTTTTGTTATTGTATCATTCTTTTCCGGAACCTGTAAATAGTTTTTTCGTGCCGGTTTCCGGCAGAAACGGTCTGCCTGCCGGTTACGGTATTTTCTTTTGTTTTCCGGCTCAGAACCCCTTTGCTGCCGGTCCTGGGACGGTTCCCTGCCCGTCGGGCATCTTCTGCATCGCTCCTTTCCCGGAATGAAAGAAGCCCTCCGGCCAGCGCCGGAGGACTTGCAGTCCCTTATTCTTCGACATAGGGTATTTCATGTGTATCGGCCCACTGGGCAGCAAAGCTTCCCTCGGGTGTCAGGATGACGATACTGCTTCCCTGGAAAGCGTCGTCCGCGATGCTGGTGACACTGTCGGGAATCCGGATGGCTTCCACGGATTCAAGGCCTGCGAAAGCCTGGCTTTCAATGCTCGTCAGGCTGGAAGGCAGCACCAGAATATGGGTATAGGCCGGAGCAGTGCCGTAATGCATTTCGGCATTTTGCAGGGCTTCATTGCCCGTCCCGATGCTGACGGACTGCCATTGTGTCTCAGAGCCCTGATACCAGATTTCGGTCAGGTCTTCACACTCAGCGAAAGCATTCTCTCCGATGGATGTCAGGCTGGAAGGCAGGTCAATCCGCGTCAGGCCTGTCCCCCGGAATGCCGTGTTTCCGATGGAAAGAACGCCGTCCGGAATCGCGATTTCCGTCAGTTGCGAGCAGTTTATGAAGAGCCCCATCCCGATGGACGTCAGGCCATCCGGCAGACGGATGTCGGAAACATTGCAGGCCTCAAACGCGAACTCTCCGATCGCCGTCACGCTGTCGGGAAGAACGACGGTCTGCAGCCAGTGGCATTGTGAAAAGGCCGTCCGATCGATCACCGTCACCCCCGAGGGTACGGATACCGTATCCACCTGAAGGTCGGCCGGACAGCAGATCAGTTCCGTCCCTGCAGCATTATACAGGATGCCGCCGAGGATCTGGAAGGAGGTGTTCGCGCTGCTGACAAGGATTTCCGACAGCTGGGTACATCCGCTGAAGGGCGAAAGGCCGAGAGCAGACACCTGCCCGGGAATCGTGATCGAGCGGATGCCGGAAGAACAGAAGGCATAGTCACCCATGCTGGTGATCGTGCCCGGAAGGGAAACAGACTGCAGGTCGAAGCAGACACCGAACGCCCAGTCGCCGATGCTCGTCACACCGTTTTCCACAACCGCGCTGACCGGTCCGTAACCCACCCAGGGACTGGCACCGACCTGATAATTGTCCATGGCACCGGTCCCGGATATGACCAGCCTCTTCAGACTGTCCACAGTCCAGGTGAGACTGGTGCCGCAGCTGCCGCTGGCAAGGATTTCCGCCGTTCCGATATGCTTTTCGGCCGCCAGAAAGCTGCTGTTTTCCACCTCGGAGATTTGGATCGCGTCCCACTGGGCCTGGGTGCCGAGGAAATAGACATCCTCCAGCGCAGGGCAGTTCATGAATGCCGCGTCATCGATTTCCACGAGGCTCGCGGGCAGCGTAATGCTGGTCAGACCCGTGCAGTTCTGGAAGACACTGTATCCAAGGTACGTAACGCCCTCCGGGATGGTCACCCGGGTCAGGCGGCTGCAGCCCTGGAATGCACCAAAGCCGATGGTTTCCAGGCCCGCAGGCAGGAACAGCGTCTCCAGATTCTCGCAGCCGTTGAAGGCCAGCGTACCGATTCGGGTAACCGAATCCGCAATCCGGACATCCCACAGATAGCAAAGGCCGT
>ONVN01000276.1 GCA_900321295.1 uncultured Eubacteriales bacterium | reverse complement strand
CTCTCTCAACCCCGTCCAAATGAGAAGGTTTTCGTTGATAACGATCCTTTTAATTCTTTTGGATCTGCTTCGTGAAACAACCCTGATGCGAGGCTGTTACGCGTTGCACAGGGGGTGGAAATCTGATATAATGCCGCTTGCAGCACGTAAAAAAGAACGAAAGAACGTATTGCAGGAGGCATTTTTTATGAAAGTATTCAACAGTATGACCAGACGGAAGGAAGAGTTCAAACCAATCCATGAGGGAAAGGTTGGCATCTATGCCTGCGGTCCAACTGTTTATGATTATTTCCATATCGGCAACGCACGGCCTTTTATTACATTTGATGTACTTCGCAGACAGCTTGAACGCGAAGGCTATGATGTAACGTTTGTGCAGAACTTCACTGATATTGATGACAAGATGATCAAGCGTGCCAATGAGGAAGGCATTACGGTGAAGGAGCTTGCTGACCGGTTTATCAAGGAGTATTATACAGACGCAAAAGCTCTGGGAATTCGTCCTGCAACCGTTCATCCGCGCGCTACGGAGCATATCGCTCAGATCATCAAACTTGTGCAGCGCTTAATTGACAATGGTCATGCATACGTTGGCAAGACAGGTGATGTCTATTACCGTGTTTCTGCTTTCCCGGGATATGGGAAACTGTCCGGACAAAATGTCGAAGACCGTGAGATGGGTGCCTCTGAGCGTCTTGATGTGGAAACTGACAAGGAGAATCCCGCCGACTTTGTTTTGTGGAAAGCTCAGAAGCCCGGTGAACCTGCCTGGGAAAGCCCGTGGGGCATGGGAAGGCCAGGCTGGCATGTTGAATGCTCCGCTATGTCCATGACATATCTTGGGGAAACTTTTGATATTCATTGCGGTGGCAAGGATCTTCTGTTCCCGCATCATGAAAATGAAATTGCACAGTCTGAAGGGGCAACTGGGAAGCCTTATGTACACTATTGGATGCATAATGGTTTTATCAATATCGATAATCAGAAGATGTCGAAATCCCTTGGCAACTTCTTTACGGTTAGGGATATTTCCAAACAGTATGATCTTGAAGCTGTACGTATGTTTATGCTCGGAGCACATTACAGGAGTCCAATCAACTTTTCCAAAGACCAGATTGCTTCAGCGAATGCAAGTCTTCAACGCTTGTATACGGCAAGGGATCATATCCTTTTCCTCAAGAAATCTGCTCAGGACAAATCCATGACGGATGCTGAAAAAGAGCTGGCTGAGCGTTTGAAAGGCTATGAAAAGCGTTTTGACGAAGCGATGGATGACGATCTGAATACCGCTGATGCTATTGGCGCGATTTTTGAGGAAGTTAAGGATCTGAATTCCAATCTTAATGCGGATTCTTCCGTGCAGATTCTGGATGCTGCCATGAAGAGTTTCAAAGGCATGACAGATGTTTTGGGCCTTGTACAAAGACAGCCTACTGCGGAGGATGATATTCCTGAAGAAATCCGTAAAATGGCGGAAGAACGAGCAGCTGCACGCAAGGAAAAGAATTGGAAACGTTCCGATGAGCTGAGAGATGCAATCAAAAATGCAGGTTATATTCTGGAAGATACTCCTCAGGGACAGAAAATACGGAAAAATGTGTAATCATATATAGCCGGCCGGTTCCGGCCGGCTTTTCAAGTGAAGTGGGGGTGAACAGGAATGGCGTATCAGGCCTTGTACCGTCAGTGGCGTCCTGCAAATTTTGCGCAGATGGTTGGACAAGAGAATATTGTCAAAACATTGCGGAACCAGGTGGCATCTGGCAGGATTGCGCATGCTTACCTCTTCTGTGGAAGCCGTGGTACTGGCAAAACAAGTACAGCCAAGATTCTGTCACGTGCGTTTAACTGTGAATCTCCGAATAATGGTGATCCATGTGGAACCTGTGAAAGCTGTCAGCGCCTGCTTCGCGGTGACTCACTGGATGTTCAGGAAATTGACGCAGCAAGCAACAATGGTGTGGATCAGGTTCGGGAACTCCGGGATACGGTGCAATATCCACCGCAGTATGGGAAATATAAAGTATACATTATTGATGAAGTGCATATGCTTTCCACAGCAGCTTTTAATGCTCTTCTGAAAACCCTGGAAGAACCACCGGACTATGTGGTTTTCATTTTGGCGACAACTGAACCTCAGAAGGTTCCGGCTACGATTCTCTCAAGATGTCAGCGATTTGATTTTGGAAGAATTCCTGCGGCCCAGATTGTTGGTCGCCTCAGGGAGGCTGCAGATGGGGCAGGTGCCAAGGTATCGGATAATGCACTTATGCTGATTGCACGGGCAGCAGAAGGCGGGATGCGCGATGCGCTGTCGATTCTGGATATGTGTCTCGGCTATGGTACAGAGGTAGATGAACAGCTTGTCCATAATGTCCTTGGGACGGCAGACAGAAGCTTTTTATTCGCGTTCGCAGAATCGCTGAAATCAAACGATGTGGCTGCCGCTTTTGGACAGATCGATGAATTAATGAGGAGCGGCAGGGAACCTATCGTTTTCAGCCGTGATATCGCACAGCACCTCAGATCTTTGCTTATGGGAATGTATTGTGGGGATGAACTTGCCAACTTGCTGGACTTAACCAATGAGGATGCCGAAGCATACAGACAGCAGGCAAGTGGGTTCAGTCCTGATCGACTGATGAGAATACTGGACGAATACATGGCTGTAGAAACCAATATGCGATTTGCAGCTTCTCCAAGACTGGCCCTGGAAACAGCGACTGTGCGGGCATGTACGAGGCCTTCGGACGGTGATGTATCATCCATGAGCGAGCGTATCAATGAGCTTGAGATGAAAGTCCAGGAGCTTGAAAAGCAATTAGCTGATGGTACACTCGTTGCATCAAAAAGGCCAGCAGGGAAAGGCACAGCAAAAACAGCACCGGCAGAACGCAATGTTCCATCTGTTACTCGTGTTGTCGATGGTTCGCAGAAGGACATATGGAATGCGATGATTGATTACATGAAACGTGCAAGTCCTGGTAAATATGCGATTCTCGCTCAGGGCAAATTTGTTGGCTGTGAAGGAAGCAGATATCTTTGGGAAGTCAAAGCAGGATTTGACAATCTTGTTACCATGATGAACTCTGATCTGAACCGGAAGCAGGTGGCAGAAGCGATTTCTGAGGCGGCAGGACAGCCCTGCGGTTTTGAAGCTGTTCTTGAAGGTTCCCAGGGAAATGCAAAGCAGAATGCGCAGGAAGATGATTTCCTTGGCAGCCTCAGAGAAACCTTTGGAGCGGAGCGCGTAACGGTGCAGGAAAAACCAAAGGAATAGGTTGATGCACATTTCTTTTGCTATGGATTCGTGCACGTATTTACGAGGAAAGTGAATAAGCGCATAAAGGCGGTGGAAATGGAATCCATCGCCTGTTTTTGATGAATTCAAGAAAAACTGTACTGCACAAATCTGTTTTGATCGTTGGAAATGGATATATCGGATTTCCAGTGTATTCCTGATTCAAAACAATACTTGGTCGGTGCTGGTATCGAAGAATTGACACTTCGGCAGCAGAAAGATATAATAATGACATTCTTGAACGAGGTGAGGTGAGACAGAGTGGACGGTCATGAGAGTACCAGCGACGGGGAAAACGTTACTCTGTCTCGAACAATTTAATTGTTTCTGATCGGATGCTGTTTTTTCCGTTCCTGCCTGTGACCTTCATCCAGGAGGCTTTTTATTGTGTCATAAACGATGGAAAGAGGCGTATACGATGAACGAGAAAATCGATGAGAAGAACCTTGAAGCGATTGAAAAAGAAAACGATCAGGTGGCTGAATCAGCAGATGTTCTGTCTGACAGGGAAGATGATCACGCTGAAGGTGAATTTGCATCAGGCGGCAGTGAATACACTGAAGGAGAAGAAATTAAAGTAACCCCTGAACAGAATGATTCCTTCGGAAACGATGTAGAAGAAGATGATGCTGAAGAAGCGAAGGAAGAAGAAACAGCTGAAGAATCCGAGGAATTGTTTGAGCATCCTGACTACGAATCGGAACTCGTTGAGATCATCCGAGGGGATCTTTCGGTTGAAGAGAAACGTGATCGGCTTGCTGATTATCACTATAACGATATTGCAGGTGTCCTGGATGAACTGACACCTCAGGAGAGACGTGCGCTGTATCATATCCTCGGAGCTGAGGAAACTTCTGAAGTCTTTGCTTATCTGGATGATGCAAGTTCATACATTGCTGAACTGACGCCGGAAATTGCAGCTGACATCGTTCAGGAAATGGACGCTGACGATGCAGTTGATGTTCTTGAAGATCTCGATGAAGAACAGCAGGCGGCCATTATTCAGCACATTGATGATGAAGAAGCCAAAGAGGATATTCGTCTGATCCAGTCTTACGAAGATGAAGAAATCGGAAGTAAGATGACGACAAACTATATTGCTGTTCGGCGTGGTTTGACCATCAAACAGGCAATGAAATCGCTTATCGATCAGGCAGCAGACAATGATAACCTTTCTACCATTTATGTAATTGAATCAACAGAGGAAGGCAATGAGACATTCTACGGCGCAATTAATCTGCAGGATCTGATCATTGCGCGTCAGGGAACAGACCTTGACAGCTTAATTACGACCAGCTATCCGTATGTATATGACCATGAATCGGTAGACGACTGCATTGAACAGTTGAAAGATTATTCAGAAGACTCCATACCTGTATTGAACTCCGACAAACAGATTTTAGGCGTCATCACTTCACAAGACCTTGTTGAAGTTGTTGATGAAGAGATGAGTGAAGACTATGCAAAGCTCGGCGGCTTGACTGCAGAAGAAGATTTGTATGAACCGCTGAAGGATTCAATCAGGAAAAGAGCGCCATGGCTTCTGACACTGATGGGATTAGGTCTTATTGTGTCGTCGGTTGTAGGTATTTTTGAGCCGGTTATGCGTGAACTGGCTTTCGTGGTTGCATTTCAGTCGATGATTCTTGATATGGCAGGAAATGTGGGTACACAATCGTTGGCCGTTACAATTCGTGTGCTGATGGATGAGAACTTGACAGCAAAAGAAAAACTGCATCTTGTCCTGAAAGAAGTCAGAGTGGGATTTGTGGATGGACTGATTCTCGGCTGTATCAGTTTTATGTTCATTGGTATGTATCTGCATTTAACACAGGCGGGAAGAACCTGGGGATTTTGCTATACTGTTTCGGGATGTATAGGGGTTGCCATGGTATTTGCCATGACCTTTTCATCGACCGTTGCGACACTTGTTCCTTTGTTTTTCAAGAAAATCAAAATCGACCCCGCTGTTGCATCCGGTCCTATGATTACGACTTTGACTGACCTTGTGGGCGTTGTTAGCTATTATGGATTGATTTGGACACTGCTCATCAATGTCATGCATTACTGAATAAAAGAGGAAGGGTAACCTTCCTCTTTTATTCAAAAGAAAAACACTTCAAAATGTTTGATCTTTAGAGGAAAAAGGAATAAAGTGTAGAACATGAAAAATGGGTTGTTTTGGACCCGAAAACATGACTCCATATCTTGATAGGTGGAAGGAGATACGAAATGGCTAACACGCAGGAACTCAAGCAGTCGTTGGCCCGAAAGGCAGCTATTTTGCAGGGCGACGCCGAACGCATTGCAAAACAGCATGCCGATGGCAAGCTGACAGCGCGGGAGCGGGTAGAGAAGCTGCTGGACGAAGGCAGTTTTGTTGAACTGGACGCGCTTGTTTCCAAAGGGCAGGATTATGCGGGTGTAGTCACTGGCTATGGTACTGTCCAGGAACGGCCTGTGTATGTTTTTGCACAGGATTTCACAGTCCATGGTGGCGCAATGGGTGCTATGCAGGCAAAAAAGATCTGCAAGGTACTTGATATGGCACAGAAAACCGGTGCACCAGTTATCGCAATGTGCGACAGTGCAGGTGTTCGCATCGATGAAGGCGCAGATGCGATGAATGCATATGCCAGGATTTATGCAAGAATGGCCAGAATCAGTGGTGTATGCCCAATGATTGCGCTGGTCCTCGGCCCGGTTTGTGGTGGTGCAGCTCTGATTGCTCAGATTGCTGATATTGCAATTGAAGCTGCAGATGTTGGACGTCTTATGGTATATGGACCTCAGGTTGTCAGTGCAGTGACAGGCAAGACTGTTGATGCAAAGCAACTGGGCGGAGCGGAAAATATGGCCAAACAGGGTGGCGTCGCCATGACTGTTGCAAATGAGGATGAGGCGATTGCTCTGACAGCCTCTCTTCTGGATCTCCTTCCCGGCTGCAACATGGAAGATGCTCCGATGATTGATTCGGATGATCTGAACCGTGTTCTTCCGGAGGTTGACGCCGGTGACAGTCAGGCTCTTCTTGAAGGTCTTGCCGATGACGGAATTTTCTATGAGTTGTTCCCGTCCTGGGGCAAAGAGATTCGCGTGGCTCTTGCACGAGTTGGTGGCAGAACATGCGGACTCGTTATATCCAATGCTGCTGAGAACGATGGTGAACTTGCACCAGCGTCTGCTGCAAAGGCCGCACGTTTTGTTCGATTCTGTGATTGCTACAGCATTCCTGTCGTGTCCTTGATTAACAGCCGCGGTGTTCAGGTTCCTTCCGCATCTTCCCAGTCTTGGACGATGATTACCCTCAGTCAGCTGCTCTATGCATATGCAGAAGCTACAACTCCCAAGGTATCTGTTGTTATTGGCAATGCGATTGGACAGGCTTATGTTGCCATGGGTGGAAAGGCCAATGCCGATGTCACCTATGCTTGGCCGGATGCCGTCATTTCAGCGCTGACACCTGAAGCAGCTGTACAGGTTCTTTATACAGAGGAACTGAAAAATGACAACAAGGCACCTTTGGAGACACGTGCTGAACTTGAAAACAAGTTTGCATCTGAAGTTGCTGATGCATCTGCTGCCGCTGCAAGTGGTATGGTCGATGATGTAATTGAGCCCAGTGAAACCCGCAAGTACATCATTGCTGCACTTGAAATGCTTTCTTCCAAGCGTGACAGCAATCCGCCGAAGAAGCATGGCAACCTGCCGCTTTAAGTGGAGGTGTGAAAAGTGACAACCCAGCCATTGGATTTTGGAAGTAGCTTGCTGGTGACGGTCATCGGTATGGCGATTGTACTCTTTGGCTTGAGTGTGCTGATTTTTCTGATCAAGGCATTGGTTAAAGTCACACAAAACCTGGGACAGAAAAAAGAGCCTGCTCAGGCTGCTCCGGCAGTACCGGTTGCTGCTGTTTCCGAGCCGGTAGAAGAAACCGAGGAAAATGAAGATGAATTGATCGCCGTGATCACTGCAGCAATTGCCTGCATGATGGAAGACGGAACCGCCTTTAAGGTACGTCATGTCAAACGGGTCAATACAGCTCCTGCCTGGCAGAAGGCTGGCCGTGAAGAGCAAATCTACAGCAGATATTGACAGATCAATCTTTGTCTAAAGAACGTTCAAAATACGTAGGAGGAATGCATTTCATGCGTACATTCAATGTTACGGTTAATGGCCAGACCTATGAGGTCTCCGTTGAAGAAGTTAATGGGTCCGCTGCTCCTGCACGTGCTGCAGCCCCAGTCGTATCTTCCGCCGCTCCTAAGGCAGCCCCCAAAGCAGCTGCCAAGCCTGCAGTTGCTGGTGCAGGGATGCCTGTTAAGGCTCCTATGCCTGGCACAGTCCTTGATGTAAAGGTCAAGGTTGGTGATACAGTGAAAAACGGACAGGCTGTCTGTGTTCTCGAAGCCATGAAAATGGAAAACGAAATCCCTGCGACCAAAGACGGCAAGATTACATCCGTGCTTGCTACCAAAGGCGCATCCGTTAATACCGGTGATGTTCTGGTCACCATTGAGTAATCGGAGATGATCTCAAGGAAAGTGAGTTGAGAAAATGATCAACGTAGGCGCTGCCTTTACGGATCTGTTTGCAACATCCGGTATAGCGATGCTGCTTTCCAATCCGAAGGCATTGATTATGGTCGCGGTAGCTTGCTTTCTTCTCTACCTGGCCATTGTCAAACAGTTTGAGCCCCTGTTGCTGCTCCCGATTGCTTTTGGCATGCTGCTGACTAACTTATTAGGCAGCGGAGTCTTCCATGAGGAATTATTTATCGGAGGTCACGCCAACTGGAACCTGTTGGGCGGGGCAGTCCTCATAGATGCTAAAGATCTGGTGCAAGATGCAGCGGCTTATATAGTCAACAGTGCAGGGTCTGTACTGACAGCCGATGGGCAGACTCTGATCGGTGTGATTTCCGGGGCAACAGGTGTCTCCGGGGCTGAACTGAAATCCCTGACCGACGTTATTGCGTATATGGCAGGGAATGGTGCTCAATGTACGATTGTTCTCCGTGATGCATTTCTTTCTGACGGAAGTGTATTTACCGCTGCGGGACAGTTAATTGCCAGTGCTGGAGAAAAGGTTGATGCCGGACTTCTGGATTATCTCTATCTGGGTGTCAAACTTGGAATTTATCCATGCCTGATTTTCATGGGTGTTGGTGCTACTACAGACTTTGGTCCGCTTATTGCGAATCCTAAAACGCTGCTCCTTGGTGGTGCAGCACAGGTTGGTATTTTCTTTACATTTGTTGGTGCTTCGCTGCTTGGTTTTACACCAAAAGAAGCGGGGTCAATCGGCATCATTGGAGGTGCAGATGGACCTACGGCTATTTGGCTGACGTCCAAGCTTGCTCCGCATCTGCTGGGACCGATTGCCGTTGCTGCCTATAGCTACATGGCGCTGGTTCCTGTTATTCAGCCTCCGATTATGAAGGCTCTGACGACCAAGAAGGAACGTCAGATTGTAATGGAGCAGCTTAAGCCTGTCTCCAAGACCCAGAAGATTGTTTTCCCGATTGTGGTTACGATTCTTGTTTCCATGCTGCTGCCTTCTGCAACCTCTCTGGTTGGATGCTTAATGCTGGGCAACCTGATGAAAGAATGCGGTGTGGTGGAACGTCTGAATAAGACGGCTCAGAATGAATTGATGAACATTGTGACCATTTTCCTGGGCATTACAGTCGGTGCAACTGCAACTGCGGATACTTTCCTCAGCTTGCAGACGATTAAGATCATTGTTCTTGGCGTTGTGGCTTTCTCTGTGGGCACATCTGGTGGTCTTCTGCTCGCCAAGCTTATGAATAAGCTCAGTGGTGGCAAGATTAATCCTCTGATTGGTTCCGCGGGTGTATCTGCTGTTCCTATGGCTGCACGTGTTTCGCAGCGTGTTGGTCAGCAGGAAAATCCTGGCAATTTCCTTCTCATGCATGCAATGGGTCCGAATGTTGCCGGTGTTATAGGCTCCGCAATTGCAGCAGGCGTACTGCTTTCCATGTTTGGCTGAGCTTGAAATGATTTTAGGAGGATTCCAATAATGGCTAAGGTAAAGATTACGGATACGATCCTGCGCGATGGTCATCAGTCGCAGGCGGCCACCCGTATGCGAACCGATGAGATGTTGCCCGCCTGCGAGAAGCTTGACAAGGTTGGGTATTATTCTCTGGAATGCTGGGGCGGTGCAACATATGATTCATGCATTCGTTTCTTGAATGAAGATCCCTGGGAGCGTCTTCGTCTTCTTCGTAAAGCGCTTCCCAACACCAAACTTCAGATGCTTCTGCGCGGACAGAATCTTCTCGGATATCGTCCTTACTCTGATGATGTGGTTGAATTCTTTGTCAAGAAAGCAGTTGAGAATGGTATCGATATCATTCGTTGCTTTGATGCACTGAATGACCTTCGGAACATGCAGACTGCAGTGAATGCTACAAAGAAGTATGGTGGAAAAGCAGAAATTGCATTGTCATATACCAAATCTCCTGTTCATAGCGAAGATTATTTTGTTAAACTTGCCCAGGATATTGAGAAAATGGGTGCAGATCTGATCTGTATCAAGGATATGGCAAATCTTCTTCTTCCATATGACGCATATAAGCTGGTATCCCGCCTAAAGAAGGCAACAAAACTCCCGATTGTGATTCATACCCATAACACAACTGGTACAGGTGCTATGGTTCTCCTCAAGGCTGTTGAAGCCGGTGCAGATGTGATTGATACCTGCCTTTCTCCTTTGGCAAGCGGCACATCTCAGCCTGCTACTGAGTCACTTGTTGCAACACTTCAGGGATCTGAATTTGATACGGGCCTTGACCTGAATCTTCTTGCAGATCTTGCCGGTTATTTCCGTGATGTTGCTGACCGTCTTACCAAGGATGGGTTCCGTGATCCAGGACGTGTTCTCGCTGTTGATGTGAAAACACTGCAGTATCAGGTTCCGGGGGGCATGCTTTCCAATCTGATTGGTCAGCTGAAGGCAGCCAATGCTATGGACAAATACTATGATGTGCTTGCTGAAGTACCGAGAGTACGTGAAGACTTTGGCTTCCCGCCATTGGTTACACCTACATCCCAGATTGTTGGTACGCAGGCTGTTATGAATGTTCTGTATGGTGAACGTTACAAGGTTGTAACCAATGAGAGCAAAGGCCTGCTTCGTGGTGAATATGGCAAGCTTCCGGGCAAAGTAAACGAAGAAGTGCGCCGCAAGTGCATCGGTGATGACAAAGTCATTACCTGCCGCTTCGCTGATACACTTCCTGCCGAACTTGAGACCCTTAAGGGAGAGATGCGTCAGTGGTACCAGACGGATGAAGATATTCTGACGTATGCAATGTTCCCGAAGGTTGCTCCGAAATTCTTCGAGTATCGTCAGGCACAGCAGATGAAGATCGATTCAACGATGCTCAATGCCAAGGATAAAACGATGCCCGTATAAGCAACAATAAAAAATGCGCCGTGGTACGGCGCATTTTTTATTTCCATTTCTTTATTCCCATGCAAGAAGTCCTTTTTTCTCCATGTATTCTTCCT
>ONVN01000454.1 GCA_900321295.1 uncultured Eubacteriales bacterium | reverse complement strand
CCCTGTGATGCAACAGTTCCGAACCGACCCATGGTCAAACGATCCACGCTTTTATCAAATTACGCCTCGTCATATTCTTTCCCATACATCTGGGCTTCCCAACTGGTCCAATCGTCCAATGCCCATGCTGTTTGCACCGGGAGACCATTTCAGCTATTCCGGGGAGGGTTATTACCTTCTTCAGCAGATGCTTGAAAAACTGACCGGTTATTCACTAGATCACCTCATGGATACCAACCTGTTCCACCCACTTGGCATGAACGCCACTGTCTTGTGGACACCTGAAGTCGGATTCCATTTTTCCTGTGGGTTTGACGCAGAAGGGAAAGTGTGTAAAATCCGGGACCGCAGGCGTATAAGCGGAAATGCGCCAGAGCCCAATGCGGCCTGGTCCCTGTATTCAAACGCTTCCTCCATAGCACGCTTCTTATCGTGGCTTCTGGTTCAT
Source organism: uncultured Eubacteriales bacterium (assembly GCA_900321295.1). Taxonomy (GTDB): domain Bacteria; phylum Bacillota; class Clostridia; order Christensenellales; family Aristaeellaceae; genus UBA2943. The sequence goes on along the minus strand of ONVN01000454.1, from coordinate 4,711 downwards.
CACGCCGGTCTAGGGAGTATTATGTTTTCCGAAATGACCCGCCCATGCGCCGATGCAGGAAATCATGTTTTCTGGGGACTTGGCACAGGAATGTGCTCCGATGACCCTCAGATCATCTGGCACTGGGGCGATAACCTTGGCTTTCAGTCTTTTATCCTTGGCGATCTTGCTACAAAGGACGGTCTTGTGGTTGTAACCAACAGCAGCTGTGGTCTTGAATTCTGTCTGCATCTCGTGTCTGAATGGACAGATTTCCAAGGGATATCCTCTATTCGCGCTTTCCTGAAAACAGCCGAATAAAGATCCTGTGATTTGAAATCAACAAAAGGACTGCACTTCATGCTGCAGTCCTTTTCATATGGGCTACTCTTCACGATAAATTATATCATCTCTGAGTCGGTACAATGTGGCTCCACGTTTTTTGTGGCAAAAACATGATGCCCACCATTCGATTGATTTTTCTTCATCATACTGAACAATTCCGTACCGGATACCATTGATTTTTTTGCCTCGCATATTGGAATCCATCCAATGTACGGTCCCAGTCGCCGGATCATAATCAGAAATCATAATCGCGGAGTGTGCACCGACACCGTATTCATAATCTGCCGACATCTGGAAAAAGTCTCCGCGTTTGACTTCTTTCATAAACTCGACAGCCCTCGCCATGTTTTCCTCCGCAGTCAATGATGTGTCATAAATAAACTGAGCTGCAGCATAAAAAGGGTTTCCTTTTTCAGCACTGATATTCTCCCATAAAAATCCATATGCATATGGCTTGCATTTTGCAGCAGGCAGGTTATTCGGAATAACAAGTTTTACATCCGGAAATTCGGCCATTCGAAAATCCGCTTTGTTCTGATTAAACAAATGAGTCGTAAAATTCTTGCAGACATAAATGTCGCCCTTGTAATGTGCACGCTGCGAATGTCCGTTTGCCTGCTCATACAAAGATTTACCCATGGAGATAATCCTGTCAATGAAATCTTCCCTTGCCGTCAACTCATCGGTTTCTTCATCCATCTGGGGTTCTTCGAAGACTTCCGTACCGGAATCGGTAATCAGCGTGAATTCCACTTCTTCCGCATATGCCTCTCCACTGGCAGACAAGCCCAGCCAAATACACACACAAGACAAGAAAAGGCAAATCAGTCTTCTGGCCATTGCTGTCTCCTTTCAAGAAGTATTTCAAAATGGAAACGAATCAGACATCAATAAACTTCCTGAACTCAGGCAAAATACCAATGCCGTCGGGATAATGGGCTGCAAACTGAGGAACAGCATGGCTTGGAAATGAATTGCCCTCAATAAAAGTAGGCCCGTGTTCAGTGATGGCAACATCCCATGCAACAAAACGAAGCTGTGGAACAATCTGAGCCGCTTCAAGGCACATCTGTTTTGCCTCTTCCCAGAAAGGAATGGTGAAGCCGATGATATCCGTTCCAGTTAAAGGGTGTTTTTCATATCTGTTTCCTGCCTTGTCTGCACCAACCGTAAGAAGCTTTCCACTCTCAAGATCAATTCTTGCAGCCATGCCTCCGCAGTCAACATTATCCATCACTTTGCCATTGCCAATTCGAAGGAAAGCATAGACAATTCCCTGCTGCTTGTCTCCTAGAAGTGTTGCAATCCTGCAGGTATTGACGGATGTCGGACACAGTCTTGCCATGTCCGGATGCTGGATAACGATTTCCTCAAGAATGCCGATCTGATCCTTCAAAAGCTGTGCTTTGAAAGCTTCCAAATCTGCCCACGCAGAACGTTCATACTTGATGATTCCCTGGCCGCTTGAACCTTCCAGCGGTTTACCAATGAGTGCGTCACGGTCCGCACACAGCGTCCGGAGTTGGTCAATCGTGGTTTCTTCGCTGATCTTCAACCATGCCCGATCAACCCACTTTTTGAATGTTACATTGAACTGGGCTTTATCATCGAAATAATGCCAGAAAGACTTGTCGTTCATCTGTCTGACAATGGAGTTGGAGATGCCGCGGGTGATGACCGTTCTGCGCTGTGCATCATTCAAGTTCCACATTTCGGCGATCTTGTAGTCCATATAACCGGCATTGTATTTCAGTGCGCAGGTCAGCATATCGCCCAAAAGAAAGGCAGTATTCTTCCCGCTTTTCTTATGGATTTCCTTAAATGTTCGGTGCATGCGGTGATAGTCCATCCGCACAAGACGTTTCAAGAAGAAACTGATTTTCCCCATCTCTATCCTTCTCCCGTTCAAAGATCAGACATTAAATCTGAACAGAACAATATCTCCGTCTTTCATCACGTACTCCTTGCCTTCCGAACGGACGAGGCCCTTCTCACGGCAGGCAGCCATGGACCCAAGTTCCTGAAGCGTTTCAAATGGAACCACTTCAGCACGGATAAATCCTTTTTCAAAATCTGTATGTATTTTACCTGCTGCCTGTGGTGCTTTTGTGCCTTTGCGAATCGTCCATGCACGGCATTCATCTTCACCACATGTCAGGAAAGAAATCAGTCCCAGGAGATGATAGCATGCAGTGATCATGCGCTCCATTCCACTCTGGCCGATGCCTAGCTCTTCGATAAACTCTTTCTTTTCATCCTCATCCATCTGAGAGATTTCCTCTTCAATTGCAGCAGAAATAACCAGCATTTCGGCATTTTCACTGTCTGCAATGGCCTGCACCTTATCAAGTTCAGGCACTTCTGATGTGTCCTTCCCAAGATCATCCTCTGCAATATTCGCAGCATAGATGACCGGCTTTGTGGTAAGAAGGAACCAGGAATCCACGATGGCTTTTTCGTCATCGGTCACTTCCAGTGTACGCCCCGGCTTTCCGGCTTCAAGATGCGCAAGCATTCTCTCGCACATTTCATTTTCCAGCTGTGCAGCCTTGTCTCCGCCATGAAGCTGCCTCTGAACTTTTTCTTTACGGCGCTGAACCGTATCCATATCGGCAAAGATCAGTTCCAGATTGACCGTTTCGATATCGCTGACTGGGTCAGATGAGCATTCCGCACGGATAATGTTGTCATCTTCAAAGCAACGTACGACATGAACAATGGCATCGACTTCACGAATATGTGAAAGGAATTTATTGCCGAGGCCCTCACCATGACTGGCGCCTTTCACCAGTCCTGCAATATCCACAAATTCAATAGTCGTAGGCGTTACCTTTTTGGGATGGTACATATCTGCAAGAACATCCAAACGGTGATCCGGAACCATCACCATGCCTGTATTGGGTTCAATGGTACAGAACGGAAAATTGGCCGCCTGTGCATTGCTGGTCTGCGTAATTGCGTTAAACAGAGTACTTTTTCCTACATTCGGAAGACCGACCACGCCGAGCTTCATCTGATCTGCTCCTCTCCTATCCTCTGGGTTTACCCTTGGATTATACAGCTTTCATCACCAAAAGCAATGGATTTTATTGATTTATCCCTATACGTGTCAGTCTGATTGCCATATACTGGCGGGCCGGAAGCGAAATTCTGAAATGTCCATGGAAGATTCCGGCAGATTGAATCGTCATATTCCATGTGTCAATGACATCAACCCGATAATTCAATTGCGGATCAAAATGAAAGTCACGAAATGAAGGACGCATAAAGCTGAAATAACAGAGAATCCATTCCTTGTTTCTTCCAGCCTCAGCACGGACTTCATCCCATTCACAATCGGGGCTAAAAGTACAGGATCCCCCTGGTACGCTTTGAAGAATTTCTTTCATGAACATAATTCTGGAAGGGCTCTCGCCATGGAGCACGCCTCCATGCGACCACCAAAGGATATTGCTATTGTTCAAAAATGTTTCGCCATGCCCGGGATACCCACCCCGAAGGGCTGTTTCCCAGAAACGTCTGACCATCTCTTCCCCTGTAATGTTCCCCCACCCATACTGGATATTGCCCTCATAGGCTACCTCATCCATCACCACCGGTTTTCCGTATTGCTGAATCAGCGTATCCGCCAATTCGCCTGTTTTATAAAGATCGGTTCTCTGCCAGGATACATGAGTAACCCAGTTGCGGGAAGCGTCATAAGGCTGTCTGCAGTGATGAATGGAACGAAGGTGATGATACGGGTCGGAAAGCACAATTTCAGCCGCTATATCTTCCCAGTCTTTGATTGTTTTTTTCTGTAAAAGGTCATATTCATTGGCAAGTGACCACCATACATTTGGAAAAGCAGAAAGCCGGGCACAGATATATCGTATATAGAACAGGTCCGATTCCTTGTCCATGGAAGAAAATCCCCAACGGTCATATGGGTGAAAAAGAATCACATCCGCTTCAATGCCAATCTTCATGAGCTGCTCGATACACCATTCAAGGTGTCGGAAGTGCTCAGGCTGAAAGCGGTCCGTCTCCCATTGATTTCCTTCACTGTCCGGACCATACTGCATAAAATTCTCATCTGTCAGAACGGAAGAATCCATCGGGGTCCCTGGATATGGATAGGAACGTGGTTCTCCCAGATTGTATGGATAGTGTTTAGGAAAAACGCAGAACCGTATTTTATTAAACGGACTCTTTTTCAATGACTGAATGGTTTGCTCAATCAAATCGTCATTCTGCCAGAGCCACACATAACATGTCGTTCCAATGGACAAGTACGGGCTTCCATCCGCATAGACAAAATGTGTTCCCGCGACATGTACCGGGCCATGACAGCCGGTAAGATTCGATAATATATTCACATGTTCATGAAAGGGTTCCTTCAGAAAGT
>ONVN01000274.1 GCA_900321295.1 uncultured Eubacteriales bacterium | reverse complement strand
GAGTCCCTGAATTACTATTCCGCTCTGCATAACACAGGAACCTTCACGTTTTTTGCTGTCGCCTTATATAATGGCGGAAGGGATACGGTTTACAGTAACGAGGTGGTTGTAACCCTGACTGAACCGGCTGATTTGGCAAAAACTGAATTTGCATATGATCCGGCAGTAAACCTGGAGCCGACCGATGTTCTGAAAGTCGATATGGCTCGTGAGGTACACGAGGGGGATCCGGTTGATATTATCGTCAATCCGATCAAAGGCATCAGCAAATATTCCATTATTTTGTATGATAAAAACTGGAATCAGCTTGTCACAGATGATAATGTATCGTCAGGAACATTGAAATTCACACCTCTTTCGGCGGGAAAGTATTATTTTGTCATCAGTGCCCTCGGCGGAAATTATGATCATATGAATATTGAATTCAATGTGTCTTCTGCCAAGACCGGTCCGATGCAGCGCTGGACACCTGGCTCAGATGTCGGAGAAATCATTGGGGATATGCCAGATTTGGAAATTCCTGATGAAGGTATTACCTTGACCCTTTCTGCAAAAGAAGTTTTGCTTGAAGACACGCTGACTGTTACGGTTTCTGCACCGGGTGCGGAGGCAATCCGAATTTATCGTGCGGATGTGAATGCAATGATGCATGAAGGAAAAGGCGACCACATCTCATTTAGTTTTACAACGCGTTCAGCAGAGACGTTCCCCCTTGCAGCAGAAGCTTGTTACAATGGTGTCTGGAATCCAACGCGAAGTAATGAAGAAACTGTTTCTTTTGTGACGAAGCTTTCCGAGCCGAAAACTGAAAATGATGATGCTCTGGCTGCGATTGAAGAAATGATGCAAACGGGGATGATGGCTTATAACGAATACAGCCTTGGTATGGCTTATTATAACGGGAATGGTGTAGAAAAGGATGATGAGCAGGCATTCTATTTATGGACACAATCCGCAGAACATGGCAGTATTCAGGGCCAGTCTGCGCTTGGCTGGGCTTATGCCAACGGTATCGGTACAGAGCAGGATTATGAACAGGCTTTTGTCTGGTGGAAAAAAGCTGCAGAGCAGGGAGATGCATATTCACAGGATAAGCTTGGTAATCTTTATCACGACGGGTTTGGTGTAAATATGGATCGTGAACAGGCGGCTTACTGGTATCAAAAAGCGGCCGAAAAGGATAATGAACATGCACTGCTGATGTTAGGTGACATGTATCGCTTCGGCGAAGGCGTGGAGAAGGATTATGAGAAAGCTTTTTCATGGTATCAAAAGGCGGCTGATCTGGGTAATGCTTATGCTCTGAACCAGGTGGGACATGCCTATGCTTATGGACGCGGAGTGGAACAGGATCTTGAAAAGGCTTTTTCCTGGTATCAGAAAGCAGCTGATCTGGAAGATCCTGACGGTCAGAATAACCTTGCTCTTGCATATTCACAAGGCGAAGGAGTGGAACCAGATCCGGAGAAGGCAGTATCCTTGTTTACAAAAGCAGCTGAACAGGGCAATATGTATGCACAGTTTAATCTTGCAAATGCGTATGCCTCAGGAAACGGTACTGGGCAGGATTATGAGCAGGCGGTTTACTGGTATCAAAAAGCGGCGGAACAAGGACACTCCGATGCTCAAAAAAGTTTAGGATTATGTTATTTCAATGGATATGGTGTTGAGGAGAATATTGAACAGGCCGTATTCTGGTGGACAAAAGCTGCTGAGCAGGGAAACAAATGGGCACAATATTATCTGGGCATAGTATTTGACAATGGTATGGGTGTTGACAATGATTCTGAACAGGCCTTTTTCCGGTATTCTCAGGCAGCAGAGCAGGGCTTGGCAGATGCACAAAACAATCTTGCAAATATGTACAAAAAAGGCAGGGGTGTTGAGCAGGATTTGGAACAGGCTATCATCTGGTATCAGAAGGCTGCTGAACAGGGAGATTATTATGCTCAGTTCAATTTGGGAAGTATATATTCCGATGCTGAAAGCGAACAGTATGATGATGAACTGACGGTTTTCTGGTGGACAAAGGCTGCTGAACAAGGTTATGTTCCCGCTATGACGAATCTCGGTGATTTTTATTTCAATCATCTTGTGGATTATGAAAAGGCTCTGTACTGGACAAAGCTTGCAGTTGATGAAGGCGATTCAGTTGCTATGGCAAATCTTGGTGAAGCATATGCAAAGGGTTGGGGTGTTGATGTTGACATGGAGCAGGCGAAATACTGGATGCAGCTTTCGTCTGATCAGGAATGCGAATATGCTGTTGAATTGCTGAAAGAATTCTTCCCTGAAGAATAAACACGAAAATGTAAATCAGAGAAACGGGACCGCCGAAATCATCGGCGGTCCTGTTTTCAATCATTTTCAATGTATCGCCGAAGCTATGTGATTCGGATCAGATAATGGAATTCTTTCGAAGATAAAATATGCGCGGAAGAGAACCATCTCGCGTCTCCGGTGATTTTACAAAAAAAACCGCAAGACGTTGTT
>ONVN01000273.1 GCA_900321295.1 uncultured Eubacteriales bacterium | reverse complement strand
GCCGACCTCGGCAAGCTTACCGGGGTATAATTTGATGTCCTTGAAATGAATATGGAACAATTTGTCCCTGAATTCATAAATCGGCTGAATATAGTCCAGCATCTGCCAAACAAAATGCGAAGGATCAAAGTTCAGTCCAAAATTATCATACGGGAGAATTTCGAAGATCTTTCTCCAGATGGCAGGAGTTGTCATCAGGTTCTGTCCGCCCGGCCACTGATCCGGTCCGAAAAGCATCGGACAGTTTTCAATGGCGACGCGCACTCCCAGGGCCCCGGCCTCCTCAAGAATCGGCGGCCAGATTTCTTTGAGCAGTTTCAGGTTTTCTTCCACCGTTTTATGCTGATCCCGGCCAATAAACGTGGTGACCAGATTAACGCCCAGCTTATGGCTGGCAGCGATGGCCTTGCGCAGATGCGCAATGGCAGCGGCGCGCTTTTCCGGGTCCGCGTCCATGGGATTGGGATAATAGGCAAGAGAAGAGATGGCAACATTTTTCTTTTTGCAGGTATCCAGGATATGACGGACATTTTCATCCGACATGTCCGTCACATCAATGTGGCTGACCCCTGCATACCGTCTTTCTGCTCCTCCTGAAGGCCAGCAAGCCACTTCCACACATCGGAATCCCATCCGGGACGCCACGTCCATCATTTCATCAAAATTCCACCTATCCAGGATGGATGTAATAAAGCCAAGAACCATAAAACACACCCTTTCCTTTTCCATATGTGGGCTGCAGGAACCGGACATATCTCTTTTTCGGATTGATCGTATTTGCATTATATTACAATACAAATCAAAGGGCAAGCAGCAGAACCCGGAAAGAAGCGGCAGTACGCTTTCCTGCCCTGCGCCGCGGTTCCTTCATTTTCTGAACAGCTTTTTTTCTGCTGAAACACGCTGTTGACAAGTGCTTTCATTGTAATATAATTTTATTATCCATGATCTAGAAGCGAAATGAAACATCTCCCCCGGCTTTGGCGAGCAGCTGCAGGAAACCCTGTGCATACGATCTGGTCCAGGATTTCATTGATTCGACGGATACGTATATCAAAAGCAGCGTGCCTGTTTTCACCGCATTCATGTCGGATTTCAGGACGTTGCTTTTTAGAAATTCATATCAACTTTCGAAGGAGGAAATCGAAATGAAAAAGGTTCTCTCTCTGGTTCTTGCCCTTATGCTGTGCCTGTGCGTTACCAGTGTTTTTGCAGAAGCACCCGTCAAAGTCGGTGTGCTCGTCCCCGCGGTGACACACGGCTGGGTCGGCGGCATCACCTATCAGGCAGAGGCTTATGCCAAGGAGCTCGCGGCTGAAGGAAAGATTGAATATCATCTCACCACCTCCGGAAATGCGGAAGAGATGACGGCCCAGATTGATGATGCACTCCAGTGGGGTGCGCAGATCCTGGTCATTGCCCCTCAGTGGACCGGCATGGAAGTGCCCGTGCAGGACGCCATCGATAAGGGAGCAGTCGTTGTCGCCTTTGATATGGATATCGACGCCGAAGGTATCCTGAAGGTTACCGGAGACAACGAGTCCATGGGTGTTGCCGGTGCAAAGTTTATTGTCGACAAGGCTGGCCCTGCCGCAACCGTCATCGCCCTGCCCGTCCCGACCAGCGGATCGGTTTCCGAACTGCGTATGGCTGGCTTCAACAAGACCATTGCTGAAATTGCGCCTGACCTGAAAGTGATTGAATATGCCACCAAGTTCACTCGTGAAGATGGTCTGAAGGATTTTGCTGATATTCTTGCTGCCAATCCCCAGATTGATGCTGTGTACAGTCTGGATGATGAAACCTCCATTGGCGTTCTGCAGGCCATCGAGGATGCAGGCCGCACCGATATCAAAGCCATTACCGGCGGCGGCGGATGCCAGGAATACTTCCAGCTGATTGCTGAAAACAAGGATATCGCCGTCAGTTCCTCTCTGTACAGCCCGCTGATGATCCGTGACTGCTTTGACGTGGCCCTGGCAAAGCTTTCCGGTGAAGAAGTAGCAGCGGTCACCGTTATCCCCTCCCAGATCGTGGATGCCTCCAATGTGGAAGAATACCTGGATCCCAGCAACACCATCTATTGATGCGGTTTGTTCTTTGAATAAGCAAAGGCCGTGGCTCACCCCACGGCCTTTGCTTGAATCAGGACAGGAAGCGGTAAGGATGTGAAGCCATGAACGTTTCGATGAAAGGGATTGTGAAATCCTTTGGGGCCAATGATGTGCTCCGTCAGGTGGATTTTTCCGTTCAGGGCGGAGAAATCTGTGCCCTGCTCGGTGAAAACGGTGCAGGAAAGTCCACACTGATGAATATCCTGGGAGGCGTACTTCAGCCTGACCGGGGAAGCATTGAACTGGATGGGCAGCCTGTTTCTTTCCATTCACCTGCCCAGTCCCTGAACTCCGGCATCGCATTCATTCACCAGGAACTGAATCTGATCAACGACCTGCCTGTCTATGAGAACATGTTCATCGGCCGCGAACTCAGAAGCCGCAGCGGCCTGATCAATCACAAAGACGAATTAAAGCAGACCCGGGAACTTTTCGAGCGCCTGGAGATCGATATCAATCCCATGGCGAAGGTCTCCGTTCTGGATGCAAGCTATAAGCAAATCGTGGAAATCGCCCGTGCATTGATGATGAACGCCTCCATTATCATCATGGATGAACCCACCACATCCCTCACCGACCCCGAGATCGAGCGCGTTTTTGACATCCTGCGCACACTGAAAAATCAAAATGTCGGGGTGGTTTTTATCTCGCACAAGCTGCGGGAAGTGATGGAAATCTGCGACACCTACGTTGTCCTCCGGGATGGTGTCGTGGTTTCAGGAGGTCTGGTCAGGGATACCACGATTCCCCGCATTTCCCGGGATATGGTGGGCCATGATGTACGGACAGAAGTCCTTGTGCAGAATACCGCTCCAGGAGAAGAAATCCTTCGTCTGGAAAACCTCACCCAGGAGCCCCACTACCGGAATGTGACCCTGAGCGTTCACGCAGGCGAAGTGCTTGGCGTCACGGGACTGCTCGGGGATGGCCGCAGTGAAGTATTCCGCACAGTGTTCGGAGACTGCGGCAGGTATCATGGACAGATTTATTTCAATGGTAAACCGGTCCGAATGAAATCCACGCAGCAGGCCCTGAAGATGGGCGTAGCCTATATGCCGCGGAACCGCAAGGAGAACGCCATTATCAAAGATATGGATATTCTGGACAACGGTACCATCGTCACGCTCAGCGAAACCACCCGTCTGGGGCTGATCAGCAGAAAAAAGCAGACAGAAGAGTTCGAAGTGCAGCGGAAGAACCTGCAGATCAAGATGGGAAATCCCCATGACAGCATTGGCAGTCTGTCCGGCGGCAATCAGCAGAAGGTTGTCCTTGCCAAGTGGCTGATGACTCATCCCAGACTGCTGATCCTTGATAACCCCACACAAGGTGTGGACGTCGGTGCCAAAGAAGAAATATACGATATCATCCTGCAGCTGGCCGGGCATGGCGTAGCCGTCGTCGTACTGTCCAATGAAGCCCAGGAAATCATCCGCTTATGCAGCCGCGCACTGGTGATGTATCACGGAGACGTTCGCGCGGAAGTCAGCGGCGAAACGATGAACGAAGCAAATATCATGCGCCTGGCCACAGGCGGCTGATCAGGGAGGAAAGACCATGTCAGAAAATGCCTTTCAGAAAAACACCTCCAATTCACCTGGCAGCGGTTCCCGGTCTGGCAGGGAGAACGGCTTTTTGAAATGGTTTCTTGCCAAGTGGCAGGAAAACCCCGTGTATTCCACAGGTGCTGTCTTCATCATCATGGTGATCGTTCAGACTTTTGCGCTGGGATTCGATTATCCAAGTTTCGGAGACTGGTTTGCCGGCTGGAGCAAGAACTGGATTAATATTCTCCGCAACAATGCATCCGTCGGCATCGTTGCCCTGGGCATGGCCTTCGTCATCATTTCCGGGGGCATTGATCTTGCTGTCGGCTCCACGCTGGTTGCCGTCGGAGCCGTGATGATGGTGCTCATCAACAGCAACGCAGCGGGGCTCCTGACCAGTATCGGCATTACCGGTGTTCCGGCGTTCATGCTCGGTATTCTGGCAGCGCTCGCCATGGGCTGTTTCATTGGTTACATCAACGGCTTTCTGGTTGCACGCAGCAAGATTCCCGCATTCATTGCCACTTTGGGCACCATGAAGATCTGCCGGAGTGTGACCCAGCAGTTCATGCAGACCGTTGGTGTGAAGGTCCCCAGGGAATTCACCGCTATCGCCAATACAAAGATCGGCGGCGAAATCATCCTGCCGATCATCTACTGGCTTTTGATCGCTGCCATTCTTGTTGTGGTGGCCCGCAAGACGCCGTTTGGCCGGCATGTGTATGCGATCGGCTCCAATGAGCGCGCTGCACGTCTGTCCGGCATCAATGTTGAGAAAGTCAAAACGCTCGTATACGTTCTCTCCGGTGTGATGGTCGCTGTCGCGGCGGTCGTCAACGTTGCCCGGATCGGCAGCATGGACTATGCTAATGCCGGCAGCGGATATGAAATGGACGCTATCGCGGCGGTGGTCGTTGGCGGTACCAGCATGAGCGGCGGCCGGGGCTCCATCGTGGGCACAGTGCTGGGTATGCTGATCATTGCCGTGATGAATAATCTGCTGAACCTGATCGGTGTGCCGCCGTTCCTGCGGGAGGCGTTTAAGGGCCTGATCGTGATCGTTGCCGTGCTGCTGCAGAAAAAAGAAAAAGTTTCGTAAACGGAGGAATAAACATGATTCGCGCGGGTATCGCAGGCTGCGGAAAG
>ONVN01000269.1 GCA_900321295.1 uncultured Eubacteriales bacterium | reverse complement strand
TCCAGAGATCGGTCAGACTGAGACCTTTGGAGGTGGGGTAGGTGATGACCCTGTGCAGGTATTTCCGGGAGAGGTCCATGGTCAGCTTGTCGACCGTGAACACATCAATATGTTCCGCTTCCGTCTCTGAGCAGAGTTCATTCATCCGCTGGTCAATATCATACTTGAGGGTGTTTCCGAAGGTGGTGACGAGGATCTTTTCATCCCCGGTGCACTCACCGGCCAGACGCTTTGCCCGGTGAACAATGACCACGGTCTTTCCGGTGCCTGCGCCGCCGACAATCCGGGCCGGACCGTTGTAGTCCTGCCGGATGATTTCCGACTGGGTGGGATGCAGGAAGACCCGCCATTTTTCACTGGGATACTCCAGCATGGCTTTCAGGGCTTCCTCGCTGTGGACAGGAGCAAATTCAGCCAGGGTAATGGGACTCAGGACAGCGGCATCCAGATCCCCCTCAGGATTCTGCTTTGCTGAGGTGTAGGTCGTTTTGCGCACATCCTCAATGGTTTCTCCTGCCTTCAGGGCATACAGGGACTGCTGGGCCAGAACCGGCAGGGTCTGTGCGATGATCTCGAGTTCCTTTTCAGTCCGGATTTTCCGGATCTTGTCCACATTGTCCGCAGGGATCCCCACGGAGATCAGGTCCTCCGGCGTGTAATCCGCAAAGAGGGGTTTCCGCTCCTCCACCTGGACGGGGGTGACATCGGAAGTCATGGAATCCCACAGGGACATGGCTTCATCGACCGGGGAACCGTCCAGAATGAATTCCAGCGTGTCATAGGCTTCCTGGGAGATCACGCTGCGGAATCCGGTCAGCTGTCCGGCCGTAAACACCTTTTCCCTCAGCTGGTCCCAGTATTCCTCGGGAATGTCCATGGCAACGAAGTGTCTGTCCTCCAGGGCGGCCAGACGGGAAAGCTTTTTCCCGGTACCTGCCTGCAGCGTCATCCGCTTCGGAGCTTTTTCCACCTGCTGCAGCCCGCCGGTGACCGGGTTGACCTCCAGCTTGTATTTGTTCGCAAACGGATAGGCTTTGTCATGCGGTCCGATATAAAGGAGGCTCAGGAAACGGGAGCCTTCCGGGATGGCAAAGATGATCCGGTAGGCATCATCCACACGGGCCGAATACAGCCCGTCCGTACCGATCTTTTCAATATGCAGACCGGGCAGGTCAGGATGATCCAGCATCTCCTTGATGGTGGGCTGGATTTTAGAAAGGATCGGTTTGGGAAGCGCTGCCGCGGAATCGGAGAAGCTCTGTCCGAGCAGAACCTGCATGTCTTTTCCAATCATCTCGGAGCATCCTTTCGACTGTTCTGATGAAGTGCGGATAAAATCGATGATTTCCTGACTGACCCTGACATCGTCACTGCTCAGGGGCTTGGTCAGGTACAGGGCATCAAAGGAACGGCATCTGGAAAGGGCAACATAGGTCTGCCCTGGAGCAAAGGCAGAACCCTCCGAATAATCCAGAACGACGGAATCAAAGGTCTGGCCCTGGGATTTGTGAATGGTGATGGCGTAGGCGAGCCGAAGGGGATACTGCTGAAAGCTGCCGACGGCTTTCCGGCTGAGACGCTCCTGCGTCGGATCGTAGGTGTACTCGTATTTGACCCAGACTTCCTGGTCGACCGAATAGACCTGTCCGTCAATCTCCACCCGGATCATGTTTTCCGAAAGTGATGCCACGGTTCCCAGGGTACCGTTGAACCATCTCCGGCCGGGGTCATTGCGGAGCATCATGATGTGTGCTCCGGGCTTGAGGGAGAGCGTCATGGAGGTGGGCATGTCTTCTTCCGCAAAGTCCCCCTGAACGATCCCGGTGTATCGGACTTCTTCCCCGGGCATCTCATCCAGCCGGAGGCTGTTGATCTGCTGGGCAGCATCGTTTCTGGCTGTCAGGGTAAGGATCTCGCGGTCGTTTGGAAGCGCAGTATGACGCCGGTTCAGGGTCTCAAGATCTTCCCACTTCGGATATCCTGTGCGGATATGGTTGAGCATGTCGATAAACGCAGGGTCATTCTGACGGAAAACCCGGTTCAGTTCTACAAAGGAAAAGGGCATTTCCTTATAACCTGGTGCTCCGAAGAAGAACAGGGTTCCATAGCGTCTGCGCAGGAACTTTTCGACGGCCTCTTCCTTCACAACAGGGGGCAGCTGGTACAGATCCCCGAAGGCAATGACCTGACATCCTCCGAAGGGAAGGTCGTTTTTCCGTGCAGCCCGCATCTTCCGGTCGATCATATCCATCGTGTCGACCCGAACCATGGAGATTTCATCAAGGATGATAGCATCGAGAACCGACAGTTCTTTTCTGCGTGTGTCTGTCAGACCATTCAGTACGGACTCCATATTCCGTGTATCCTGGACCGTTGCCTCCATCCCGAAAAAAGAATGGATGGTCTGTCCACCCACATGGATTGCTGCAATTCCCGTGGGAGCCAGCACCACCGTCGTCTTGTTTGTATGCTCAACGAAAAAACGCAGAAGAACCGATTTTCCGGTTCCTGCTTTTCCTGTGATGAAGAAACTGGTATGCCGGCTTTCAAGAGACTCAAAAACCGAGCTCTGTTCATCACTGAGCGTAACATGGCTGGCTGGCGTAGACATGGCGGGTTCTCCTGTGAAACGGACGAAAAAAGAAAAAGGGTGAATACCATGAGCAACGTGATCTTGTACAGACAAGGGAATTATAGCATGATGATGCATGAAAGCAAAGCAAAGACATGGTTCTGCTTTGCTGCAGGGATACTCGCCTTTTCTGGATTGTCATTTTCAGGACGAGCTGAAGGATACTCACACGGGACAAGGATTCCGGCAAACAGGCTTTCGCAATGGCAATACGGATAATTTACAATTAACTGCTGGGTTTCCCAATCGAATGCATGATATCGACACAGACTATCATGTATGTCGACAGTTTTTCACAGAGTGAACATGTACAGGGTGAATATATCGGAATTGAAGAGAAAAAAGGACCTTGATATTGATTACAAGGTCCCGCTTTTTGTACAGATTATGTTTCATCGGCAATTAAGGGAAAGGCAAGGATAATGGTTGTACCATCACTTTCTGTGCTTTGGACGACCATGCTGCACTGTTCACTGTACAGAAGCATGCGACGATAAATATTCACCAGACCAACCTGACGATTGGCGGTAGCGGCTTCACGTTCGACAGGATTATTCAGCTTGGAACGAAGCTCGTCCAGTTGCTGCGGCTGCATCCCTTTTCCATCATCAGCCACGCTGATAATCAGGAGGCTGTTCTCAATATATGCATGAATTGTCACTGTAGTCCCTTTGTTTCTCAGTCCATGATAGATGGCATTTTCAACAATGGGTTGAAGGGTCATTTTGGGAATAAAGAAATTGGACAGTTCTGAAGGGACGGAAATATGGAATGCGTAACGATCATTATACCGTATGTTCACAATTTTAATGTATTCCTCAACAATGCGGATTTCATCCCTGAGCTTGACAACACCATGTTCATGCAGGGAATACTCGTATATTTCCGTGAGACCATCAACAATATCGTTAATCATGGGAACGTCGTAGGTGAGTGCTAGGCCACTGATACACTGCAGTGTATTCCTCATGAAATGTGGGTTGACCTGGTTTTCCAGAAGATACAGGTCATTTGCTTTCTTGGCAAGTTCGACATCGAACATCCTTTGCTGGGCCTGCAGCAAATCCTGTTTGGCCTTATCCTGCATGTCGTTGAGCGTATTGATGGCCAGTGTAATCTCATTGATCTCACGAACCCTGCTGGCTGTTTTGATCGGGTAAGGGATCAGACTCTTGTTCATCAGCTGGATATCCTGGGAGATATTGTCGATAGGATGGATAAAAAGCTTGTTCAGAGTAAATGAGTATACGAAAAACAGAAGAGCGAGAGAAATCGCCAGAATAATGGCACCTGAAGCAAAAGAGCGCAGCTGGCTGCTTCTCTGCTGATCGAACTGCAGCATGCAGGCAATGGACCAGCCTGATTTTAATATGTTTCTGCGAAAAGCATGCGAGTCAGTTGGAGCGTATGAAGGATGCAGCGATTCACTCTCTTCTGAGGATGATGCGAGACTGCTGAAAACAACATGGCCATATGCATCTGAAACGGACACGGAGGATGTCCGGTCGATAACAGGAATAGAAAGAAAATTATTCAGAATCTCGGGATTGATCACAACCAGAATTCGCCCGATGGTCTCGCCGTAATGCTTTTCCTTGTCAACGGAAATCACATTGGTCACATATCCGATATAGCTGTCCGAATCATGATGATCGTTCAGATGAATGAACCCGTTCGGATTTCTGTCCCCCTCCAGCAATAACCGCCAGTTCTCCCATAAATTCCGCTCCTTGGCGGTTGGGGCTGTTTTTGAGTAGACAAGAACGCGATGGTTTGTGCGGTACAGAATAATTGAATCGATATCATTCTCAACGAGCGTCATCGTGTTCAGAAACTCTTCAACGCTTTTATACAGGGAAATGAGTTCCTGGTCGTCCTCGCAATTCATGAAATTGCGGATGAGGCTGCTGTAATTTAGATACTCTGCGGTATTTTGTGCAGTGGCAAACAGGTCTTCAGTCAGATCGAAAACTCTTGTCGAAAGTTCAGACAGATACTGTTCCGTCCATCTGGCGGATGTCCTGTATGCCAAAAGGCCAAGAATGCTGTCTGAACCAATCATCAGGATACTTGCTGCAATGAAAATAAAAGAGAACAGCGACTTACCGCTTATGGTTCCGGACCTGTTTTTATGCATGAGGACCATCTTCTTTCCGTAACACATGAGCCTGCCTGTATTCCGTTGGCGGAAGGCCATAATATTTGCGGAACGATTTGCTGAAATACAGGAAATCTGAATAACCGATACGGGAGGCTATTTCCTTGATAGGCAGTGCCGTTTCACGCAGCAGGGCAGCTGCCTTTTCGAGTCTCAACTTGATAATATAGGAAGAATACGTCATACCAAAACGGCTGTGGAAAAGAGAACTGCAATAGCTTTCATTGATAAAAAACTCTCTGGCAAGCGTGGAAAGCTGAATTGTTTCCATATAGTGCTGATTGACATAAGACAGAATCTGAGAAAACAGATCGGCATTTTCCCCGTCACCTGCAGGTGTGTTCTTCTGTTCAGATTCAATTCCGGACAGTTTTTTCAGGAGCTCCTCCGCCCGGACGCGTGTAACCGGTTTGACCAGGTAGTCCAACACACCCTGCCGGATCGCACGCTGTGCATAATCAAAATCAGCATATGCACTGATGATCACAATATGTGTACGCTTTGAAGAAAGGTGGATCTGTTCTGCAAGTTCAATGCCGTCCATATTTGACATCCGGATATCCAGAAATGCAAAATCAGGCTGGTTGGCGACAGCGTATGCCAATGCTTCACTTTCATTCTGAAAAGCGCCTGCCACACGAAAACCGAGGTCAGGTCGGTGGAACAGTTTCTCAAGTGAAACCAAGGCCCATGGTTCATCATCCACAATGATGATTGTACGTTCGAATGCCATGAGAATCACTCCTAGTGTATCTTTCATACGGATTCAATTATGAAACCGGCAAAGAGTTTCCATGCTTAAGGGTATGTACAGAGGAACAAGAGAATACAATTGCCATCTTCAGTTTCATGAAGAACCATATGTAGGATACCAGAAATAAGATTTACATTCCATAGAGTTGCAAAACGGTCAAAATTTTTCCATATTGTTCAAAGAAAATTCCATTCCATGCATAAAATGCATTCTCTATACTGGAAACAGATAAGGAGGTATGCCTGATGACAGCTGGAAAAATCAGCTTCACCTCTCGTCGTTTTACAAAACTCTGGATACGCATTTCACGGAACAAGGGACTCTATCTGCTTGTCCTTCCATTGGTTATTTATTTTGCAGTTTTCTATTACACACCGCTCTATGGATTACAGATTGCATTCAAGGATTTCAAACCGGTTCTTGGCATACTTGGCAGCCGTTGGGTGGGTTTAAAGCACATCAATAAATTCCTGAATTCCTTTTCATTCGAAAGCTTACTGAGAAACACCCTGACGCTAAGTATTTACGGACTGGTTGTTAATTTCCCTCTTGCGATCATCCTGGCCATCATTATCCATTATATTCCCAACATAAAATACAAAAAGGTTGTCCAAACTGCAACCTATGCCCCGTATTTTGTTTCCACGGTTGTTCTTGTGGGTATGCTGTTTATTTTCTTTGCCCCGGAGAGCGGCATGGTCAATAAACTCATTGTATCGATGGGGGGAAAAGCAAGGGATTTTGTGGGAAGTGCGGACCTGTTCCCTCATGTCTATGTCTGGTCTGGCGTGTGGCAGAGAATTGGCTGGAATTCAATTATCTACATTGCGGCACTGACAAGCGTTTCTCCCGACCTGCATGAAGCGGCAACTGTTGACGGAGCGAGCAAACTGCAGAGGATATGGCACGTTGACCTTCCGGCAATCGTTCCGACGGCAGTTATTATGCTGATCATGGACTGCGGGCGTATCATGAGCCTTGGATATGAGAAAATATACCTTATGCAGACATCTTCCAATATGCTGACCAGTGAAATTATCAGTACATATGTCTACAAAATCGGCCTGCAAAATGCTCAATACAGTTATGCATCTGCTATAGGCTTTTTCAACAATGCAATCAACTGTATTCTGCTGGTGGTTGTCAATAAGATTGCCAACAAATTATCTGGTTCCGGACTGTGGTAAGGGGAGTTGGAAATCATGACAGTCTCTGCTGCTTTCAGAAAAAAAAGAAAGCAAAAACCGACGAACGAGAAAGCGTTCGATCTGGCGATCTTTCTTTTGGGTACCATGGCACTGCTGTTTGCTGCATACCCACTATATTTCGTTCTGATTGCTTCGATCAGCAACCCTGATATGACTTCTGCTGGAAAAGTGATTCTATTCCCAAGAGGTATCACTTTCCAGGCATATGAATTCATCTTCGCTGACCAGAGGCTTTGGAACGGGTATCTGAATACGCTCATTTATACACTTGGAACGATGATGGTTGGTCTTGTCATCACGCTCCCTGGCGCCTATGCACTTTCACGAAAGGACTTTGTGGGCGGGTCCCTGATCATTAAGCTGCTGACATTTACCATGTTTTTCCAGGGCGGCCTTATTCCAACCTACCTGATGGTTAACCAGATGGGTCTTACCAACACACGCATCATTGTCATTCTCCTGTCGAGCTGCACGGTATTTAATGTGATTGTGGCAAGAACATTTTTCCAGTCGATCCCAGGAGAACTGTACGAAGCTGCAAATGTTGACGGCTGCGGAAATATCCGTTTCTTCTTCTCTGTTGTGCTGCCACTTTCTACAACGATTGTCGCTGTGATCGCCCTGTATCTTGCGGTTGCACAGTGGAACTCCTATTTCAATGCCATGATTTATCTGAACGACACGTCAAAAGCGCCTTTACAGATTGAGCTCAGGAGGATTCTTGTTCTGGGCGAATCACTTCTGGGAGGGTCCGATGATTTGCCGGCAGAACAGATAGAGTATATGCGAAAGGTCACAATTCTAATTAAATATGCTGTGATTGTTGTTGCTTCGGCACCTATCATAGCCCTGTACCCGTTCCTGCAGCGCTATTTTGTGAAGGGCGTTATGATCGGATCTATCAAGGGATGAAAACCCTTGTTGGACATACAACAATTCATAAGGAGGAAAAACCATGCTGAAAAAGTTGATTTCTCTCTTGCTTGCAGTGTTCATGATCTCGGCGTTTACAACTGCATTTGCTGAACTGAATCCAGATGACTTTTTTGACGCTGATGGGAACCTTCTGATGCCCCTGTCGGCTGAGCCGATCACGTATACGATGGCCTATCAGCGTGCCAATGACGATTACCACACGATTGACTCCAAGGAACTGCTGATTAATGTAGCAAAAGACCTGAATATTCACTTTGAAATTCAGGAGATTGACTCCAATTCCTGGACAGAGAAAGTCAACATCATGTTTGCTTCACAGAACCTTCCTGATGTTCTGTGGGGAAGAATCGACAACCTGGCTAACTATATTGACCAGTGTTATGACATTACTGACCTGATTCCGAAATATACAAGGGCCATCCAGAAGTTCATGGATGAGAATCCGCAGTATATTCAGGGTGAATCGATCGGGGGACGCATGTACTCGTTCCCATCGGTCGTTCAGAGCCAGAACCACGCCCATAAGTTCTCACTTGCCATTAACCAGAAGTGGCTCGATACACTTGGCCTTGCGATGCCCAAAACCATCGACGAACTGACGGACGTGCTCAGGGCTTTTGTAACCAAGGATCCCAATGGAAATGGTGTGAATGATGAAATCGGATTTTCCTTTGTTTCAGGCTATGGACAGGGTGATGTAACAGCCACGCTCGACTATGTGCGCTGCCTCTTCGGTCTTCTGAACAATGGTGAGAATGAAAGCAAACACGATATCATGGTAGAAAATGGAAAAGTGATTTTCTGCCCTGCTGATATCCGGTACTATGACATGCTCAACTGGCTGCACACCTGCTACGAAGAAGGCCTGATTGACAAGGACGGTTTCACACAGACGGATGCCGACCTGTTGCAGAAAGGCACGGAGAATCGTCTTGGATTTGTTCTTGGCGGCTGGCATGTCTATCAGTCGGTCAGCATGGACCTGTATAAGAATTATGGATATTTTGTTCCCACGCCCGACCGGTATGGCAACATTGTTGTGCCGAGAATGCTTGCCCCGATGGACTTCTACCGTCACGCCTTCACGATTACCAAAGACTGCAAGAATCCGGAGTACCTGATTATGATGCTTGAATACATCAACAATGATGAAGTAAGGCAGTACTCGGCGTTCTATGGAAAGGGAGGCGTCTGGGAAGACGAAGTGACATGGAATGAGGACGGAACAACCGATTATGGGTGGTGGTATACCACTATTGACGGAAAAACGAGAATCCATAACAATAACGACCATT
>ONVN01000115.1 GCA_900321295.1 uncultured Eubacteriales bacterium | reverse complement strand
GTGGCGCAGTCCGTAGTTGACGGGCGTATCGTTGCCGGTGTTCATGACAGCCCCGGCAATGCCGGTGGTGTTGGCCACCTGAATGGCCACATCCGGACCCTGGCCGGACAGCGTGGCACGCAGCAGGGTATTCATATCCACCAGCTGCACATTCACATTGATGCCGGTTTCCGGGGTGAAGTTTTCATCGATCAGGGATTTGATGACGTTGGCCTGGTCGCGGCCGGTTCCGATCCACAGCGTGATGACCTTGCTGCTGCCGCCGGATTCGACAATATTGCCGACCTGGTTGTAATCGATGACAAAGGAGTTATAGAGTCTCTGGGCTTCATGGCGGAGGCCGGCGCTGAAGGAGCTGTTCTCGGTTTCCGGCCGGACATCCGGGGTGTGCACATAGATTCTGTCGATCTGCAGGGGCTGGCCGAGCACCTGCGTGATCCAGTTGCCGCAGGCACGGACGTTTGTCTTATAGGAGGAGAGCACTTCCGTGAAACGTTCCTGGTCCTTGACCAGCTCGGTCAGCTGATCGTCCATGGTTTTGAGAACGGTCAGCTTGTCGCTGGAATGCCCGGCCGTCGCTTCCAGGGTATCAATGGCTTTCCGGAGGTCTGCCTGAACATCCACAAGCTCCTGTTTCAGACCGGGCAGGTTCCGTTCAATCTGATAGTCGCGGTTCGCGTCGGGAGAAACGCCGGTGATGTAGAGCACCTGGCGGTAAATGCCGTTGAGCTGCAGAACGCACTGCTGCACCTGGCTGATAATGCCGGCCATGTCGCCGAGCACAACCTCCATGCGCAGCGTATGCGCACCTTCCGTCAGATGGATGCGGTAGGGTTCACCGGCTTTTGTCTTCGCCGTTTCCATCCGCCAGCTCTGGCCGTAACCGAAGGGCAGGGCACTGAACTCCTGGAAGGGCACCGCTCCATCCACATAGATTTTCCGGTAGACATCGATGCCCCGGACGAAGTTCTGCTTGTCATAGAACGTCAGGCAGTAGTCACCTTCCGCCGGAATGGTGAACGCCCATTCAATCCACTGGCCTGCGTTTTTCCAGGCATTGCCCCCGATGGTGTTGTTGAGCAGATACCGTGCGCTGGAGGGATAGACAGCGGCAGAGCCCTGGTCCTGGACCGGGTAGAGCATCTGGGAAGAGGTTTTTTCCGCGGTCTCGGCTTCCATGCGGACGGAGACACCCTGCGCCTGCGGGAGATCACTCCGGAGCACTTCCGCATAGGGCAGGGGCTTTTGGATCGTTTTCAGCGTAATTCTGCGGATGAGCATCGGCTCCCGGAGAGACAGCACCGTCAGGGTGTGCTCGCCCTTTTCCAGGTAAATGCCGAGCGGATCGCTGATATATCCATTGCTGTCATACAGCGCGGTTTCGACCCATTCCGGCACTTCCTCGGGGGAAGGCTTCAGCTCGTTTCCCTGATTGTCCCGGCGCCAGCGGATCACGCCAATGCCGTTTTCGTCCGTTTCCCTGGTCACCTCAGGATGAAGGTCGTTTCTCCACACCCGGGTAAAGGCCACAAGGGACAGCTCATCATAGGGCAGCTTTCCGTCAATGAAGAAGGCACGCTGGATCTCGGAATTCTTCCCGGCATAGGGATAATATTCCAGGCAGGGATCATACCAGCCCGCTTCTTCCACGGTAAATTCCCATTCTGCCAGGGCTTCTTCGCCGGTCAGCAGCGCCTGTCCCGGCATGCCGGCATAATCGGACAGCACGACGGGCTGCGTCTGATCCTCTTCCTCATAGCGGACAACGTCAGCCCCCTCGATGATAAGGCTTCCCTCCGGCCGCACAGCGTCATGGGCCTTCTGGTACTCGTCGTACGAGGGAATGCCTGCATCAATGGAGTATGTGCTTACCAGCTCTTCATACTGCCCGATGGACTTGTCTGTGGCTGCCAGGGAAGGCATTGCCATGAGAAGTATGGTCAGCACTGCGGCCAGACCCATCCATCCTTTCATCCTCGCTTCGCTCCTGTCCATGATTTCTTTGTGAAAGAGTTTCCGGTTATTCGGCGTTTCCGCTTCTCAGGTCCGGAAGATCGGCCCGGGTTACGGAGCGTTCATCCTCATACATTTTCTTCAGCAGCCAGACTTCGGTATACTGCTCGCTGGGCTTGTTGAACTTGCTGCTCTTCAGCACAAAGTTCCCGCCCCAGGTACAGTAGCTTCCCCAAACGGTGCCGTCCCGGAACAGGAGTTCCGGATCGGGGACACATCCGTTCTCAGAAAGAATGATCATTTTCCGGGTGTCCGTGTATTTCAGGCATTCCATGAATTTGGCACTCTGGGAACTGTAGACCCGTTCGCCGGGATAAATATCCTCGCCGATCATATCGACGGTGTCATCTCCGGGGTACCAGTCGGCATGCTGTCCGTTCCATACCCAGATCAGGTTGTTGAGATGATATTCTTCGGTGAATTTCTGATACATCAGGTTCCACAGCCACTTGTAGGCGTC
>ONVN01000267.1 GCA_900321295.1 uncultured Eubacteriales bacterium | reverse complement strand
GCATATTTTCACTTCCCGGATTCCGCGAGACTCCATCCCGGGTCTGTCCTCATGCTATAGAGTGTAAAGAAATGAACATTGAAATATAAGGGAGGGAATTCCATGAAATTCAAAAAGGTCATCCTCTGGGTGCTTATGCTGATCATGATCCTCAATCTGCCAGCGTCCACCCTCGCCGCTACATCCCCCGTGGCCTGCAGAACACACACCTGGGGAGAGTGGGATGTGATTGAATATCCCACATGCACACAGACCGGCCGGCAGATCCGCTACTGCACGGTCTGCCTCACCCAGCAGTCAGGTACCATTCCGAAGCTCCCGCACAACTGGAATGAATGGACCGTCACGAAACAGCCGACCTGTACGTCCACCGGATCGCGCTTCCATGTCTGTTCCACCTGCGGCACCCGGGAGACAGAAACCATGGACAAAGCGCCGCACAAATACGGCAAATGGGTCGATATCGTTCCGGCCACCTGTTCATCCAAGGGCTCACATTACCGGGTCTGCGAAATCTGCGGCTATCAGCAGACGCTCGACAGCAATCCCCTGCCCCACACCTGGAGTGAGTGGGTGACCACGAAAGCAGCCAACTGCACGGAGCGCGGTGAAGAATCCCGCACCTGCTCCGTCTGTGGAACCACGGAAACGAGGACAACCAAAGTCAACGGCACGGTCCATGAATGGGGCGAATGGATCGTCAGGACGATGCCTGACTGTGAAAAGGGCGGCTACCGCTCCCACGGCTGCACCAAGTGCAATAAATGGGAATCTGAAAAGATGCCCCCGCTGGGCCACGACTGGGGTGAATGGACCATTCTGACCCCCGCCACTCTGAATGCCCTCGGTCTGCGGGAGCACAAGTGCACACGATGCGGAAAAACCGAAAAAGAAAACTATGCATATACCGGAGAACCCGGTCTGCATCTGTCCTGTCAGGGCATTACTCCGCTCGAGGCCCAGGATGGATACGACTATGTGTACGAAGCCGACATGGTGCTGGAAAACACCGGCGCTCTGCCACTGGAATTCTTCCTTGATTCCTATAATAACAATGGCAGTGAAGTCCTCAGCGATGACTTTGTCGGATGGAACGGCGAAACAGGTACCCTGAACCCGGGTGAAACCTTCCGGTTCCGGTATCAGACACGGACGTCCGGTGAAGCACCGGAGTGGGCAAACAATGAAATCCTGCGCTATGTTTATGCAGGCGGCCGGTCACCTGAAACCGGAATGAGGGCATCGGCGATCTCGCCCCTTCTTCTGCGCAAACCACAGAAAAACGGTCTGATGCTCAACCTTGTCAATGTCCACCGCTCCGGTGAAGGGAAAGATGAAGTCATCACCTTTGACCTGACCGTCACCAACCTGACCACTGCCTGGAGTCTCATTGACCTTTCCGCTTCCAGTGAACATGGTGAACTTCCGGGCGAAGAAGGATTCATCGGGCTGCCCGAAGAGGGCCTGCTCGTACACAATCAGGAGTCGGCCGCCTTCAGCTACCGCGCCGTTGCCGGACAGGCTGACATCGATGCCTCCACGGGCATGCCGTATATCGACGTCTCCCGCTGGATAAGTGCAAAGGATTCCTTCGGAAATACCGCTGATATTCAGATTGCTGCAAAGATTGATGTCCAGGAGACTGCGGACGCACACCTGGAAGGTTCCATGGATCTGCAGGGCAGAGATCATGTCTGTGCGCAGGATCCTGTTTCCTTCCCCACCGTCCTCACTCTCCGGAACACCGGAAAAACCGAGATCACCAATCCTGTGGTCAAAGGAACCCTCGTCACCAATTCCGGAAAAGTCCTGCGCAGCTGGACCCTGACACCCGTCTCCGGCATTTCCTCCCTGAAGCCGCAGGAAAGCGCTTCCTTCGAGATGACCCTGGACATCACTGCGGAGGATGAAACCGCCGCGATTGATATTCAGGATCAGGCAGGATCGTACGGACTGCGTGTGCTCTTCTGGGCAGAATACGGCTACGCTGCAGCCGATGGGCCTGCATTCGGCGAAAGCAACCTGTGGAAGCAGATTATCCCGGTCTGGGAACTCACTGCCGATGATCCCAGGAACACCTATATTCTGCCTGTCCTGACCGCATCTTATGAAGACCGAGTCTATCAGCCCGGCGAAACCGTCACATTTGACCTGACCGTGACCAACATCAATCCCACTGACACCATCAGCGGCATCCGCTTCGAGTGGTATCCCTATCTGAATAACGGGGATACTGCGGAGACGCCGGTTGAAGTTGCCATGCCGGATCTGAAGCTCCTTCCGGGTGAATCCTATACGCTTGAGCACGCATTCTCCTATACCGTGACAACAGCTGACGCCAAGCGCGGGTTCACCGTCATGGAATTCGTTGCCTGGTGTCACAGCACCACCTTTGACTGGTGGTCCAACTGCGGCTGGCACGGCTTGGTCCGTACAGAACCCGATTCAAAGAAAGGCCTCTCCCTGAAAGTCACCTTGTCCCCCTCATCCATTTATTACATAGGGAAGGCTGAATGGAAGCCCGTCAATTCCGCAGATTCGGAAACCACCAACTTTATGGGCCTCGAATCAGCCACCTATTCCGGAGAAACGACTGTTTCCGATGCGGCCGTCAAAAACGGAGACGAATGGATTCAGTACCCCGGTCCGGATAACCCCGCCCCCGCAATCCCTGCCTGCATTACCATCACCAATCAAACCGATGCTCCGGTCACTGCCACGATCACTTCAGATCATCCCGGTGACATCATCGACTGGAACCTCCCGGTTCCGCCCACGGTGCCCAGCAACGGCTCGGTGACGGTCGATTACTGGATTTACCCTGAACCTGAGGAAATCGATACAGGCCGCTTGGAGAGGTACATCACAGCTGCCATTCCTGAATTCCCTGAACCCATCGATGAGTACATCAGTATCCATCTCAATCCGGAAAACGGTATTGCGCTCCCTGCCGAGAGCGGCCCTGGTATCTCCCTTGTCTGCACCGGTGTGACGCCCGTATGGAATGAAGAGGAACAGAAGAACCGGTACGAAGCCTATATGAAAGTCACCAACACAGGCAATATGCCCCTCAGCCTCGATGCCTGGTTTGTCGACAGCCATAACAGTGTCACAAAGGACACGCTTGCCATGTGGGATGAATCCGACAAGAAGGCATTCTTCGCCCCCAATGATGAACTGGAGTTTGTCTACATTATCCATGAACAGAACCGGGACAAGGATGAAGAATCGATCCGTCGCACGCTGCATATTACCGGCTATGCCTATGATACCGGGGAGACTGTAATGGACAGCGCTTCCTTTGTCTTTCCGTGTTCCCACACGGACCTGCTCGATCTTGCGCTCACGGGATACCAACGCCTGACGGACCCCGATCAGACTATCATTGCAAACCTGAGGCTGACCAACCGCGGTGAAGAAACACTGACAGGCATCAAGTTCGATATCAGGGATGTCAATGGGAATATCGTTCCTGAAGACCAGTTCATCGGGGTGTCCAAAGAAGCTTCCTACAGCCTTGTGCCCGGTGAATACATGGAATTCCGGGCGAAGATTCATCCTACGGAAGATGATTTCGAGGAAACGGATGTCGTCCGAACCATCAGTGCAGTGGATGCATCTGCTTCGGTTGAGGATGAGGTCTACCTCCGTCTGGGTCTCAAAACGGATAAAGTGGACAATGCAATACTCTATCTGGAAGGTGAACTGACCGGCCCTGAAAGTCTTGGACTGGGTGAAGAGTTCGGTGCGCATCTGACGGCATGGAACTACGGCAATATGGATCTGGAAGACGTCACGGTGGAATGCACAATCCAGAGTCCCAGCGGAAACGTCCTCTTTAAGAAAAACTACATTGCAGCGAGCTCCCTATTCGCTCCCGGTCAGAGCTGCAACACATGGCCGATCATTGCAATCACCGAGCAAATGGTGATCAACGCCCTGGCCAACGTGCCTCTGAAGGATAATGAGCCCAATACCCTTACGTTCATCTTCTCCGCTCATGGCATTCTGCGCAGCGTATACTCAGCCTCGCCCATCTGCTCCAACCAAGTCACCTTCACCATCCATATTGAGCATGAGAGCGGCATTGATGTTTCCATTGATTCAGACATCCCCAAACAGTCCCCGAAAGCCGGAGAACCGCTGAACATCCCGCTGATTATTCAAAACGTCGGACGTGACGACCTGAGGGGGCTCCGCCTTGAAGTGAGCAAATTAGTGGGCGATACCTATATTTTCATGGATACACTCATGAATAACCCTTACGAGATCATCCATCCCGGAGATACACGTTCCTACGTATTCCCGTATGTGGTTGGAAATGACGATGCGGAGAAAGGAAACATCGGCTTTTCCTTCAAAGCCATCGCATCCAGCTCTGTATTCGATGAAGCCATGAAGGATACCTGTGAGTACAGCACCGATCTGACTCCACAACCGGTCAGAGATCTTCTTTTGACCAAGACGGTCACCAACACCCCGCCTGAAGGTCAGGCCGCATACCGTCTGAGCGATGAAGTCCACTATACGATTACGGCCACCAACAACACCGGTGTGGATCTCTATGATGTCGAAATCTATGATGATGTGGATGGGTACAGCACGATGTTTCTCCTTGACCGCATCAATCTCGCAGCCGGCGAATCTGTCGATATCCCATTTATCCGCGTGGTCTGCCCGTATGATGTGGATCAGAAGCAGATTCTGAATACAGCACGTGCCTACTACATGATTGATCCGCCTTTCGAGCTCAGTGCTGAATCCAACACGGTGCGGACTCCTGTCGAAGACGTGCTGGACGTGGAACAGGGCGTCTTCATCCGGAAAGCACGGGCAAACAATTCTCTCGATCCCAAAGGATACGCCCTCAACGAACAGATCGACTATGACATCACGGTGTTCAACAGCTCCGATACAGATGTCGAAGTCGATATCTGGGACTATGTCTGGAGTACCGAGGCGCCTGAACTGGTCGCTCAGGTTACCCTTGCTCCCAATGAAATCCAGTCCTTCTCCCATTTCTACAAGGTCCGTGAAGTCGACCTGCCTCCTACCCCGGACGTGACCGGCCTGGTGACCAATGAAGCCTTTGCCGGTGTCCGTGTCTATGACGGACAGGGGAATATTCTTACCGGCTATACAGTCTGGTCCCTGCCGGTCGAAGCCAAGACCATCCGGACGGCAAACCCGGAAAAGAAAGATCCTCCCGTCACGGAAAAGCCCACAGTCACCCCGAAGCCTCAGACCGGAGGCGGAGAGTCCTGCCGGCGCGTCCTGACCGGTTATGGCAGCGTCGGTGATGAATATGATCTGCTCTTCTGCACAAAGCATTCCATGCTGGAAACCGTCACCCGGAAACTGTCTGCTGCGGAAGCTGTCAGCGTCTGGACTGACGCTGTCAACAGCAGTTATGAAGCACTTGCAGAAAAAGTTTCCACGGAGACAGCCGCCTTCGTCCAAATCGACCAGCACCTCTTTACCCAGCAGCTGGAGGCCTATCAGACCATGCTGACGGATGCATTCGGTGAGGAAAAAGCAGCGGAAGTAATTCTCCAGCATCTCAGGGAACGCTGCAATGACCTGTGCTATGCACTCCATCATGCGCCGGACGCACGGCCAGACAGTATTCTCAGAACAGAGGTTCCGGTCCTTTCCGCCCAGGGCGAGGGGGCTTCCCGCTGCGGACGTACCATTGAACCGATTCCCGGCGGATACCATGTGACCGAAACGGTCTGCAAAACCCATGCTTTCATCACCAGCGGGCTGAATATCCGTCTCAGCGGAGCCTCCATTGAAGAGAAAGCGTCCCGATTTGATGAAACCAGACAGCTGTGGATGTCCCTGCTGATGAAAAAGGCCAATGAGCTCTATGCAGGACAGTCTCAGGAAGGAAAAGCCTCCACGTCTGCCAGCCTGAACCTCTTCCAGGGATGGCTGAATGCACGCAGAAACGTGCTCCTGGCACTCTATCCTCACGACCCGTCCGTGGCTGCAGAACTTCTTTCCAACACGGTCCACACCCGCATGCTGGATCTGGATGTCCTCATGCCGTAACCCATCCATCGGGAAGGATCATCCTTTCCTCCCGGAGCCGGCCCCAGGCCGGCTCTTTTCTTTCACCATGCGCCTCGGTTCCGTGTTCCCTGCATAGCGAATCCTTCCGGAGTATGCAAAACGCGTACATCCAATGACCATTTCAAGCACGCGGAAGAACTGCCTGAAACTTCCCATACGAGAATGACACCGTTCCTCTCTTGGAGCTTCCTGTAAGCACCGGAAATATGGTTCTGAATGCAGGAAAAGGAAACAGGAGCATGGTCCGAGAACAGCACATCGTGTCCGCATTCGATCTGAAGGTTCAGTCGTCTGTTTCCAATAAAAGAAGAACCCCCGCAGAGCCCATCCTTTCGGGCCACTGGGGGGACCTTTGCTTTCGGTCAGGGTATGCACAGGGGGGCATCTGTCCCCCGCATTCCTGTCCTCTCACGCTGTCTCTTTGCCTGGAAACGCGGATGTGAAGCCTTCTATGCTTCATTGACCCGTTTGCCCGTCATATGCTCCGGGACCAGCGCGAACATGAGTGTGCGCGGACCGGAGACCTGAATTTCGTGCTCGATGTACGCCTGGTCTTCCGTAAACTTGTAACTGAGCCTGCGTGCAATCTTGCACATCTTTTCCTGATCCTCGATCAGCTCGATATGTCCGAATACAATCACGGATTGAATGTTCAGGGCCCATTCTCCCTCGCGGCGGAAGCCCTGGTCAAAGACACAGAACGACGCCTTGTCACAGCGTTTTATCGCATCGATCTTATGTCCGCTCTTCGCACCATGGAAGTAGAGCTTTCCATCCTGTTCACAGTAGAAGTGATTCATCGGCATGCCATAGGGGTAACCGTCGTCCCCCAGCACAGACAGCACGCCCCGGGGTTCCTTTTTGAGGATGGCAAGGCACTCTTCCTGTGTCAGCTGCTGTTTTTTCCTCAGCATTTCCCTGAACATGTCTTTTCCCCTTTCCGCACTGCGGCCGGTTTTCTCTTTTCCGTAAGGCGGAGAGCTGTGTCCGCTCTTTCTTTCCTTCCGCGTCAAGCCGGTTTGTGCCGTTATTTGACCTCTACCAGTTCAATATGGAAGTTCAGTTCTTTTCCCGCCATCTCATGGTTTGCATCAAAGGTGATTGTTGTGGCGTCCTTCTCCTTGACCATGACCGGGAAGGGCTGACCGTACTGGTTCTGCAGATAAACCCGCTGTCCCACGGATAATGTCTCTGCCCCCGGAAGCTGGGCAAGCTCAATCGTAAAGACTGCTTCCGGGTCGGCTTCCCCATATGCTTCTGAGGGCATCAGATGGATATCCACACACTGACCCACATCCATGTCTGCCACAGCGGCATCAAAGCCCTTGATCATCTGTCCGGCACCGCAGACGAATTCCAGCGGTTCTCCGCGGTCATAGGAAGAATCGAACTGCGTGCCGTCATTGAACGTTCCCCGATAATGGGTACGGCAGGTTTTTCCTACGTTCTTCCCTTCCAGGGCTGGTTCTGCATGGCAGCCGTGGCAGTCATGCCCTTCCTGGCCGGAGCAGCCGTGTTCTCCGCAGGTATGGCCTTCACCGTGATGATCGCAGTTCGCTCCGGTGTTTTCCAGTTCTCCGCGCAGATAAGCTTCGACCGCTTCATCCGCATTCCCTGATGCTCCTGCGCAGAGTTCAATGCCTCTCTCAGAAAGCGCTACCTGCGCTCCGCCGCCGATTCCTCCGCAGATCAGCACATCAATTCCCTTGTCATTCAGCAACCCCG
>ONVN01000266.1 GCA_900321295.1 uncultured Eubacteriales bacterium | reverse complement strand
GGATCATCCGGAGCAGGTCGCTGTCCACGTGACGGAAGGTCCTGAAGCTGTGATTCTCGAACTCAATGTCGCGGAAGCTGACATGGGAAAAGTGATCGGCAAGCAGGGACGTATCGCCAAAGCAATCCGTACAATCGTGAAGGCAGCTACTTCCAGAAACAGCAAGCCTGTTTTTGTGGAGATCCAGAGGCCGATTGAAGAGGCAGAGGCTGATGATGTCCTGTCCGAGGAAGCGCCGGATTCCGCCGAATGATGGTGCCAAAAAAAGCCGCAGGGGCTGCCCCGCGGCTTTTTCTTTCCCTTATTCGGCTTCCCGGACCAGCCGGACCAGGATCTCTGCGGCGGTTTCCGGGTCCACTTTCTCCGCAGAGGGCACGTGAACAAAAAGTCCCCGGTATCCCCATTCATTCCTGGACGCAAGCAGGGTATAATAGAGATCGTTGCAGACGTAACTTCCGGCGGATACGGAAAGGGAACAGGGGAGTCCTTCCTCCCGAAGCTTCTCCACCAGGACAGGCAGGGGCAGGGAAGTCATAAGGGCCGTTTCGCCGCCCTCCAGAACCGGTTTCCCGAGCATGAGGTTTCCGGCATTGTCTGCAGCACGCGCATACCGGTAATTGATCGCCATCAGTTCCGGAGTAACGTTTTCGCGACCGATGGCCGCGCCGCATGCAAGCACGAAATCCGGCCGTTTTTCCCGGATTTCCTCCAAAAGCCGCCTTCCGGCCTCTCCGTAGACCACCGGAAGACGCACACATTCGGCCTCCTTCATCCTGCGCGCGGCGGCCTGAACGGCCAGCCATGAAGGGTTTTCCGTGACCCCGCCAAAATCTTCAAATCCTGTCAGCAGCACACGCATCTGCTGTCCCTCCTTTTCTGCAGCATAGCGTACGCTTTTCTGCGGAATTCGTCAATCCGGGCCAAGGAAGGTGATTGTCATGCCCGAACCTGTGAAGAAAAAACGCCGGACCTCCGGGAAAAAGAGTGCTTCGCCTGTCCGGGGAAAAACAGGAAAAGGCGTGACCTGGTGTATCGACCATCTTCCTGTTTTTGACTGGATCTGCTGGAACACCAGCATGCGCATTATCCTACCCGTGACAGGCATCGTCTTCCTCCTGGTCTGTGCGCTGGAAACCATTTCCGGAGGGTTTCCCGCCCTGGAAGCCCTGCTTTCCGGACCGTTTCCCCTTTCGCTTCTGATCCTTCTCGGCGTCCTCTGCGCCGTGGTCGGCCTTGACCTTCTTCTCCAGGGCCCGGATGTCCTGGACTGCGCAGCGGACCAGAAGGGGATTCATATCGAATGCTGCCTGCCAAAGCCCGCCTCCTGGAAACTGCTGGCACGGTTCCGTTCACCGGACGCTCCGGCAGGGGAAGACGGCATGGTGTCCATATCCCGGACCGATATCCCCTGGGCCGCGATTACCCGCGTCCAGCTCTGGCCGGGACAGACCCGGGTGCTTCTCTACTGTCATTCCCCCTGGCTCACCGCAGCCCTGCCCTGCACGCCCTTTACGTACCCTGCCGTAACCAGGATGATCACAGAGAAGATCGGGAAAAAGAAGAATGTCCGGCTTCCGGTTTCCCTCCGGGCAAAGGATGCCCCTGCCGCAAAACCGAAGAAACCCCGGAGTACCTCTTCCGCCTCCAAACCGGTCATGACCCCTGAGTTTCTCGCAGACATCCAGCGCATGAACGCAGAGGATGAAGCGCGAAGCCGAAGGGATGACTGAGCCGAAGACAGAAAGGAAATACCATGTATCAGCCTTCCAAAGCAGCCGGCGAATCCGGCATTGATCTGATTCTGGACTTTGTCGTTTCCCTGTCCCGGGATATGATTCTCTCCGGTGCCAACCTCGAGCGTGTGGAACTGGCCGCCGACAAAATCTGCTCCAGTTACGGTCTCACCGGCGTCAGCATTTTTCTGCTCTCCACCCACATGAGCATTGCCGCCATGACGCAGTCCGGCCGTTATGCCTCCCGGCAGATCACGATTCCGCCCTCCGGCATCCATCTCTCCCGGCTCAAGAATCTCAACCGCCTTTCCTATACCGTCTGTCAGAAACGGCCGGATCCGGAGAAGCTGATGCATCTGCTGGAAGAAGCCGAGATCGTCCGGGATTATCCGGACTTCGTCATCCTGCTGGGACAGGTTGTCGGCATGCTGTGCCTCTGCTTCCTTTTCAACGGATCCTGGCGCGACAGTGTCTGCGTTGCCATCATCACGGCCGTGATCCATTACCTGATGATGCTGCTCTCCAAACCCGGAATCAACCGGATTCTCTGCAACTTCTTCTATATGTTTGCTGCCACCTGCATGGCCATCTTTGGTGTGTATACCGGGTTTGCGGATCACTTTTCTTCCATCGTCATCACCATTACCATGCTGATCCTTCCCGGTATTCCGCTGGTCAACGCGGTCCGGAACCTGATCTGCGATCATGAAATCAACGGCTTCCTTCAGATTCTGAAGGTTGCTTTTGAAACACTTGCGCTTGCCCTGGGCACAGTGGCTGCCCTCGGACTCTTCGGGAGGTGGATTACATGGTAAATGATCTGATTCTTGTGCTTGTCTCCTTCGCCGCCTCCACCGCATTCGGCATTGTTTTCCGGATCACCGGCAAAGATCTGCTCCTTGCCGGTCTCGGCGGTGCGCTCACCCGCATTGTCCTGATCATTCTCAGCCAGTTCATTCCCGAGCGCTTTGTCTATGTCGTGCTCTCGGCACTGTTCGCCTCTGCCTACGGCGAACTTCTGGCCAATATCACCCGGGATCCGTCCACCTATTTCATTTATCCCGCCATCATCCCGCTCATTCCCGGCGATCTGTTCTATTACACCATGACCGGAGCCATCCGCGGAAATGCCTCTCTCTTCGCACTCAACGGCACCAACTGCCTGCTGACACTGCTCGGCATGTCCGTCGGGTTTGTTCTTTCCTCCACCATTGCACACTATATCCGCAGGACCCTGTATCGCCGCAAGGCGGCTGTTCCGCGCGGAAAGAAATAAAAAAAGCGGGGGTTTCCCGCTTTTTTACCAGCTCAGCACTTCATACCCGGTTTCCGTCACAAGCACCATGTTTTCCCACTGCGCACTGGGCAGTCCGTCCTTTGTGCTGACCTCCCAGTTGTTGACACGGTTCGTGACCACATCCGGTTTCCCCATGTTGACCATGGGCTCGATGGTGAAGATCATGCCGGGAACCAGGACCACGCCTTCCCCGAAATTGCCGACATGACTGACAAACGGATCTTCATGGAATTCTATGCCGCAGCCATGTCCGCCGATTTCTTCCACCACGGAAAACCCGTTTTCCCTGGCGTGCCGGTCAATCACCGCGCCGATATCGCCCAGATGCCCCCACGGTTTGACCTGCTCAAGCGCAAGCTGAACGCACTCATAGGTGACCTGGACAAGCTTCTTTTTGGCTTCGGACACCTCCCCGATGCAGTACATGCGTGAGGAATCCGAGAAATAGCCGTCCAGAATGGAGGAACAGTCCACGTTGACGATGTCGCCCTCCTGCAGGATCACATGCTTTGACGGGAAACCGTGACAGACCTGTTCGTTGACAGACGTGCAGACGCTGTAGGGATATCCTTCATAATGCAGCGGTGCCGGAATGCCCCCCATGGAATAGGTCACGTCATTGACAATCTCGTTGATCCGGGAGGTCGGCATGCCCGGTCCGATTTCCCGGCCCACGGCATCCAGAACCGCAAGATTGACCTTACAGCTTTCCTTGATTCTTGCAATCTGATCTGCGTTCTTGATCATCTTGTGCGTCGGGATCTCTTCCCCGGCTTCTGCGAGTGCTTCCAGCCGGGTATCCATGTTGTAATGGCAGGCCTTGTATTTTTTCCCGCTCCCGCACCAGCAGGGCAGGTTGCGTCCCAGTTTTTCAAACATGTTTCTTCCTCGTTTCTGTGCTGCTCTTCAGCACATGGGAAATGTATCACACACAAAATGGTTTGTAAAGCTCATGAAGGAAATTCGTTAGACAATACAAACTGTTCAGCAGGGAGGATTTTTCATGATTCAGCGCTATGTCTACGGCCATCCCCTTCCCACCGATGCTGTTGTCCGTGATCTGCCCGTTCTTCCGGGGGACCCTGACGGTCTGACCGTCACGCAGAATGCACCGGCCGTTACCTTTTCCATGAAACTGGAGGAAGACGATCTTGTCTTCGGTCTGGGCGAAACAATCCGCGGAATCAACAAGCGTGGCCATATCTACCGCTCCTGGAACCTCGATGAAGTGATGCATACCGAGGACCGGCAAAGCCTGTACGGCGCGCACAACTTCCTGGTGATCACCAGCGGAAAACGGACGTTCGGCCTCTTCCTGGACGATCCGGGTGAGGTTACCTGGGACCTTGGTGCCACCCGGCTGGACCGGATGGACATCACTTCCTGCAACGGCAATCTCTCCCTGTATGTGATCACCGGCCGTACGCCCCGGGCGGTCTGCCATGAATTCCGCGGCCTGATCGGCTCTTCCTATCTCCCGCCTTACTGGGCCTTCGGCTACATCCAGAGCCGCTGGGGCTACGGGTCCAGTGAAGACATGCACAATGTCATTCACGAGCACCGCTCCCGCGGCATTCCGCTGGACGGCGTCTGCCTGGACATTGACTATATGGACCATTACCGCGACTTTACCTGGGACACGGATAAAATTCCGGATCTCCCCGGACTCGTCGCCGACATGCGCAGCCAGGACATTCATCTGATCCCGATCATCGATGCCGGTATTCCGGCAGACCCCTCCGACCCGGCCTCCGAGGACGGCGTCCGGCAGGATACCTTTGTCAAACGCGAAGACGGAACCCTCTTCCGCGCGGCAGTCTGGCCCGGACTCAGCTACTTTACCGATTACCTCAATACCCGTGCCCGGACGTGGTTCGGTTCCCTCTATCGTCCCATGCTGGAAGCAGGCATCGACGGCTTCTGGAATGATATGAATGAACCGTCCCTGTTCTATTCTCCGGAAGGCATGCAGGCGGCCTATGCCGTGGCCGATGAACTGCGCGGAAAGAACCTCGCCAACGATGACAACTGGAAGCTGCAGAGTTCCTTCGGCTCCCTGGCCAGCAGCCGGAAGGATTACCAGTCTTTCTATCACGATCTGGACGGCCTGCGGGTACGCCATGACAAGGTCCACAACCTTTACGGGTTCGGGATGAGCCGGGCCACCATGGACGGCATGCACGCCTTTGATCCGGACCGCCGCTTCCTGCTCTTCAGCCGTTCCAGCTATATCGGCGCCCACCGCTATGCCGGCGTCTGGCAGGGCGACAACCGGTCCTGGTGGGCACACCTGAAACTGAATCTGCAGATGCTTCCCAGCCTGAACATGTGCGGTTTCCTCTATACCGGTGCAGACATCGGGGGATTTGGAAACGATGCGACGGAAGACCTGCTGCTCCGCTGGCTGGAACTGGGGATCTTTACGCCGCTCATGCGCAACCATTCCGCCCTGCATACCCGCGACCAGGAAGTCTACCGCTTCAGCATCTGGGAGCATATGAAGAACATCATTACGGTGCGCTATGCCCTGCTGCCTTACCTCTACAGTGAATTCATGAAGGCAGCGCGCGAGGATGACCTGATGTTCCGTCCACTTGCCTTTGACTATCCCCATGATGAAATCGCCTGCCAGACGGAAGACCAGCTCATGCTCGGCAACGAATGCATGATCGCCCCGGTCTGCCAGCAGAATGCCACCGGACGCATCGTTTATCTGCCGGAAGACATGCTGCTTGTCCGCCTGCGCGCCTACAACGATATGGATGTGGAACCCCTGAAGAAAGGGCATCACTGGGTGCCTGCCCGGCTGCATGAAGCCCTTCTCTTCATCCGCAGGGGCTGCGTGATTCCCTTTGCCGCAGGAAAAACCGAGTCCACCGTCGGCCTCAAGGATCACCCGCTTTACCTGATCGGCTGGGATCCCCAGGCGGAAGGCTATACGCTCTATGAGGATGACGGAATTACCTACCGGGAAGGCAGCTTCCGCGTCCTGATTCCGTCCGATCTCCCCGATTCGGTCTTCGCAGAGGGAGAGGCAACATAATGGACGCATGCACGCTTTGCCCCAGGAACTGTCACGCCCTGCGCACCCCGGAAGCCGGCAGCGGTTTCTGCCGGATGCCCGAAACGATGCGTATCGCCCGGATTGCTCCGCATCTCTGGGAGGAGCCGCCCATTTCCGGCACGCACGGAACCGGCGCCGTCTTCTTCTCCGGGTGTACCCTGCGATGCGTCTACTGCCAGAATGCCGATATCTCACACCGCAATGCCGGTCGTTCCTTTACCCCGGAGGCGCTGGCCGAAAGCCTCCGCCGCCTGGTGGGTCTGGGCATGGAAACCATTTCCTTCATCACGGCTACGCCGTTTGTTCCGAAGATTCTGGAAACCCTCGCCATCTACCGTCCCCCGGTCCCCCTGGTCTGGAACACTTCCGGATACGAGTCCGTGGAAACGCTGAAAATGCTGGACGGATGGATCGATGTGTATCTGCCCGACCTGAAACATTACAGTCCCTCCATGAGCAGGCTCTGTGCCGGTACGGATGACTATTTTGAGAAAACCAGCCTTGCCATTCAGGAGATGGTGCGGCAGTGCGGCACTCCGGTGTATGATGAAAACGGCATCATGCGCCGCGGTGTACTCATCCGGCACCTGATTCTTCCCGGCTGCACCGGGGAAAGCATCCGCCTCCTGGACTGGGTGCATGACAATCTGCCCCGCGGGATTCCCGTCAGTCTCATGCAGCAGTATGTCCCGTGCAATAATGTCAGCATACCCGGCCTTCAGCGGCGGATTACCCACCGGGAATACGCCCGTGTCCAGGAACACATGCTGGCGCTGGAGCTTCCCGGGTTCTACCAGGGCCCGACCAGCGCCACCGTCGATTTCATTCCTGTGTTCAATCAGGAGGAAAGCTTTGTCTGAAAGCATTCGAAAACGCTCCGCAGCTGTGGAGCGTTTTTGATCGTCTTCGTTTTTATTTTCCGGTCCGGATACAGGTGGTCCCCATGTATCCCAGGAAGACGCTCTCAAGGAAAAGCACCCGTGTCTCCTCCGTGGCCAGGATATGCAGGACGTCCACGCGCGTTCCCTGGGTTTCCAGGTACTGGTACACGATCACGCCGGCAATCAAAAGGGTCGGAAGCCAGAGCAGGCCGGCAAACGGTTCCCTGCGGCGGCCTGCACCCGACAGGGGCAGCAGCAGGGCCAGCACAATTCCGAGAATCAGTCCCCGGAACGCATCCGTGAACAGACCCAGTTTCAGGAGATCCGCATAGGGCAGAAGAAAAATGAGCCCGGCGAGCAGCAGCAGCGGCAGCACCATTACGGTCAGTTTTCGGAGGAACACAGTCCCACCTCCCGCATCCATTTTTTCTCTTTCACCGTCAGTTCTGCTTTTTCAAACAGATCCGGGCGGAAACGCCGGGTGGCCAGCAGGGACTGCTGACGGCGCCATTCCCGGATTTTTGCATGGTTGCCCGAAAGCAGGACTTCCGGCACTTCCATGCCATTCCATTCTCTCGGCCGGGTATACTGCGGATACTCCAGAAGACCATCCGAGAAAGATTCCTCCTCGGGACTCTCCTCGGAACCGAGAACACCGGGGATGAAGCGGGAGACGCAGTCCACCAGAACCATGGCGGCCAGTTCACCGCCTGTCAGGATATAATCCCCGATGCTGATTTCTTCATCAATACAGGTGTCCAGGACACGCTGGTCCACCCCTTCATAATGGCCGCACAGAAGCACCAGATGCTCCTCATGGGAAAGCTCTCTGGCCAGTTCGGTCGTGAGGGTGCGTCCTCTCGGTCCGAGATAGATTCGCTTCCCATGGAAATCTTCCCCGGTCACGAATGTCATGGCATCTGCAATAGGCTGCGCCATCATCACCATGCCGGCACCGCCTCCGAAGGGATAGTCATCCGTATTCTTGTGCTTGCACTCGGAAAACGGGCGGATGTCCGTGCACTGCACATCGATCAGTCCGTTTTCCCTCGCCCGTCCGAGAATGCTGGAGGAGAGGACAGACTGAAACATTTCCGGGAAAATCGTCAGAATATCAATCTTCAAGGACAGCCACCTCTTCCAGTCGTTCCCTGTCGACGATGATCTTCCTGTTTTCCACGTCCGTTTCCACAAACACCTTTTTCAGTGCCGGTGCCATCAGGCTTCCTTTTCTTGTGCGGAAAACATAGGTGTCGACCGTCCCGTACTGAAGCACATCGATCAGCGTCCCGACGGTCTCTCCCTCACGGGTCACCGCCTCACAGCCGATCAGGTCGGAGATGTAGACTTCATCCTCACCCAGCGGTGCGGCATGTTCCCTGTCCACATAGAGTTCCCGTCCGCGGAGCCGCTCCACATCCTCCGGGGTGCTGCAGCCTTCCAGGGTAACATAGGCAAACCCGTCATGCACCCGGGAGCAGCGTGCCGCAGCGGCGCGGTAGTTTTCCCCGTCCTTCAGGTACAGCGTTTTCCATCGTTTGAAGTCATCCGGATTGGCGGCATAGGGTTTCACTTTGGCCTCTCCATGGACGCCCTGCGGTTTCAGGATTTCTCCCACCAGAAAATAAGGATTCAGCATTCGTATCACCATGATCTGTATTTTTCGAAAAAACGGGCCCCGTTTTCATCGGAAAACAGAAGCCTGGACCTTCTGCGGATACCTGGTAGAATCAGAGGAAATCAGCGGTTTCCCCGGTGCCTCATCACCTGACATAAAATCAGATGGACAGAATTCAGGTCGTTCTGAAGTATAACATAGCTTTCCGGGAATGGAAAGGTTGCTTCAACGGCATCTTTCCGGATGGACACTCCCGGCACGGAAAAAGAAGCGGCATGGCCAAAACCATACCGCTTCCGAAACATCCGATGCTGTTGAAAAACTGCTTACACTGCACCCTGAGCCATCATGGCATCTGCAACCTTCAGGAAGCCTGCAATGTTGGCGCCGGCGACATAGTCGCCCTTGGTGGCATATTCGGCAGCCGCCTCGTCGAGCTTTTTGAAAATGTTCACCATGATGTCCTTGAGCCGTGCATCCACTTCTTCGAACGTCCAGCTGAGACGCAGGCTGTTCTGGCTCATTTCAAGAGCAGAAACCGAGACACCGCCGGCATTGGCAGCTTTTGCCGGTCCGAAGAGGACGCCGGCCTTCTGGAAGGCAGCGGTGGCCTCAAGGGTGGAGGGCATGTTGGCACCTTCTGCCACGGCCTTGACGCCATTGGCGATGAGGATATTGGCCGATTCTTCATTGATTTCATTCTGGGTGGCGCAGGGCAGGGCGATATCGCAGGGGATCGTCCAGATGCCGCGGCAGCCTTCCGTGTAGGTCGCGGTGGGCACATCCTCTACATATTCCTTGATGCGTCCGCGGCGGCCTTCCTTGATGGCCTTGACCACATCCAGCTTGATGCCGTCGGGATCATGAATATAGCCGTTGGAGTCGCTCATGGCCACCACTTTGCCGCCCATTTCCGTGATCTTCTGGGCTGCATAGATTGCCACGTTGCCGCTGCCGGATACCAGGACGGTCTTGCCCTGGACATTCATATTGTTGGCCTTGAGCATGGCCTCGGTGAAGTAGCACAGGCCGAAACCGGTGGCTTCCTTGCGGGCCAGGGAACCGCCGTAGGTCAGCCCCTTGCCGGTCAGAACGCCTTCATACAGGCCGGTGATGCGCTTGTACTGGCCGTAGAAATAGCCGACTTCACGGGCACCGACACCGATGTCACCGGCAGGCACGTCGGTATCTGCGCCGATGTGGCGGTAGAGCTCGGTCATGAAGCTCTGGCAGAAGCGCATGACTTCATTGTCGCTCTTGCCCTTGGGATCAAAGTCGGAACCGCCCTTGCCGCCGCCGATGGGCAGACCGCTCAGGCTGTTCTTCAGAACCTGTTCAAAGCCCAGGAACTTCATGATGGAAAGGTTGACTGAGGGATGCAGGCGGAGGCCTCCCTTATAGGGGCCGATGGCGGAATTGTACTGGACACGGAAGCCGCGGTTGACCTGGACCTTGCCCTGGTCATCCACCCACGGTACGCGGAAAATGATCACACGCTCAGGCTCGACAAAGCGTTCGAGCAGTCCGCATGCCTCATACTCCGGATGCTTGTCAATTACCGGCTGCAGGGTCGTCAGGATTTCCGTTGCCGCCTGAACATATTCTGGCTGATCTGCATTTTTCTTTTTGAGATCTTCCAAAACGCGCATTGCATATGCATTCATCTTTTCACAGTCTCCCTTCGCAATAAACCAATATCGTTGAATTTGTTTATGCTTTCCGTTGCCTTCAAAGCAGGGTCATTGTAAATGACTAATTGCAAGTTGACAAGACATATCTTGCATTTTTCATGTATTTGGCAACACGGCATCCGACATCTTTCTCCGGCAGGAAGAAACACCCGGCATGCGTGTCCTCGCCTTGA
The DNA here is from genome assembly GCA_900321295.1 of uncultured Eubacteriales bacterium. Classification (GTDB taxonomy): domain Bacteria; phylum Bacillota; class Clostridia; order Christensenellales; family Aristaeellaceae; genus UBA2943. The sequence continues at coordinate 1,571 of ONVN01000266.1, read as the reverse complement.
TTTTCCTGGTTTTTCCGGGGTTTCATGGAAAAAGCCTGAAGCATCCGCAGACACTTCAGGCTTTTGTTTTCTCTTTGTTTTAGGTTCCGGTCGAACCGTATCCTCCGGTCCGGTCGCTGGTGACATCCGCTTCCCGGGCCAGACCCACAGGGAGGAAAATGCCCTGGCAGATCCGGTCTCCGGCATGCAGATGCACGGTTTCCGTCCGGCTGTGTTCCATCGCCAGGAGGATATGACCTTCATTTTCCGCATGGGAATAATCACTGTCCACAATCCCCACGGTGTTCGCCAGCCGCAGGCCGTACTTGCGTCCCAGGCTGCTTCTCGGGCAGAGCATCAGCATCCAGCCCGGATCGATCAGGGCCCGGATACCGGTCGGGATCGTCACGCAGGTTCCGGCAGGAATCTCCACCTCCACAGGGCAGACAAAGTCATACCCGGCAGACCCGGCTGTCGCTCTCGAAGGAAGCGGAACTGCCTCCAGCTCCATGTGTTCCGGATACTGCTGTGCATCCTTTTCGTACTGTTTCTCCGTTACATGGCGGAATTCTGCGATGGTCATGATGGTTCCCCCTGTCTTTCCGTATAGACGTCTGAAAGCCGTGCCAGTTCTTCCATGGTGAGTTTTTCACCACGTACCCGGCTGTCCAGTCCGGCCGCCTCCATGAGCTGCAGGGCCTCCGGACGCTCCATATGGAAGGCAGCGCACAGACCGTTTGTCATGGTTTTCCGCCGCTGTGCAAATCCGGCCTGTGCCACGCGGAAGAAGTTCTCTTCACTGCGCACCTCCACCGCCGGTTTCTCACGCATCTGCATCACCACAAAGGTACTGTCCACTTTGGGAACCGGTGTAAAACAGGAGGCCGGAACTTCCATCGCCCGGTGAACATCTGCCAGATACTGGCACCGGAGTGCAAGCATCCCCCAGCCGTCTTCTCCCGGGGAAGAGACCAGCTTGTCGGCAACTTCCTTCTGGACCATGACCGCCAGCGTTTTCAGCTTCAGCCCGCAGGTGAGAATCCGCTGAATCAGGGGGGTTGTAATGTAATAGGGGATATTGGCCACAACGCTTACGGGGCCGTCCATGCCTTCTGCCAGAGCCTTCAGGTCGACCGTCATCGCGTCGCCCTGGACCAGCGTAAAATTGCTGTGTTTTTCCATGCTGACCCGGATGATCGGAAGGAGACGTTCATCGAGTTCCACGGAAACCACCTGTTTTGCATGATCGCACAGATGCCCGGTCAGGCTGGCTGCGCCGGGTCCGATTTCCAGAACGCAGTCATCCTGCCCGACACCGGATGCGATCACCAGCTGTTCGAGCAGGTCATCGTCATAGATAAAGTTCTGTCCCAGCCCCTGCTGATAGCGCAGCTGGCTGTCCCGAATTCGTTCTTTTGTCTTACTCATGAATCCTGTTTACTCCAGAATGTTCTGTGGGTTTCCGGCATCCCGCCCGCGGATGCTTCCGTCTCAGTCCGCCAGAGTGCCCATGGGATCCCACGGATCCAGTTCCACCGGTTTCTGATCGGCCAGCTTCGCCAGTTCACCCAGATATTTCTTCTGGACTGCTG
>ONVN01000413.1 GCA_900321295.1 uncultured Eubacteriales bacterium | reverse complement strand
CGCAGCAGAGCACATGCGCGCGATAAATCTCCATGGACTACTCCTCCTAAATCGGTTCGCTTACTTCTCAGCAGCGCCGATGGTGTACTCTGTCACAGGGCGTCCATTGACGATGTGTTCAGCCACCACGCGGCCCACTTTTTCAGGGGTCATGTGAACATAGGTCACTTTTTCCTGTCCGGGCAGATAGACATCCACCATCGGTTCAAGACGGCACATGCCGATGCATCCGGTCTGGCTGACCGTGACTTCTTTCAATCCGCGTGTATTGATTTCTTCCATGAACTTCATCATGACAGGACGTGCGCCGGCTGCGATGCCGCAGGTAGCCATGCCCACAACCACACGGATATTCTCACTTTCATCTTCCTTGCGCAGGTTAATGCGCTGCAGGGTCCGCTGGCGAATTGCTTCCAGTTCGGCCATTGACTTCATAGGATTACACCTCCAAATATAGGTTCAATCTCCTCACGGATCGCTTCAAGCATCCACATGGAGACTTCAGGCTCACTCAGGTTGACATCGCCCAAAACCTGTCTTACGGTACGGGTATCAAAATCCATACTTCCCTTGGGCGATTCACATGTCAAGACAAAATCCGGTTTCTCCGGATTTGCTGTGACCAGCGTTACATATGTTCCTGCAAGATCTCCCAGCGGAAGACAGTCGATACTGTCACCGTGAAGCCACGCAGTAAACACAGTTCCCTTGCCCGGCGTACTTTCGATGCGGATGTCACCGCCTGTAAGCCGCGCATTCTGTGCCATCAGCGGGATTCCCAGTCCAACTTTTCTTGTTGTCCTGGTGGTTCCAAAAGGACTCATCACGCGTTCAAGAAGCTCGGCATCCATACCACACCCATCATCACTGATGGTCAGTGTAATGAGTTTCTTCTCGTCCACTTTCACACCGATAGTCACAAGCCCGGCACCTGCACGGACACTGTTTTCCGTCAGGTCCAGAATATGCAGCGACAGGTCACGCATACGGGTTTACCCCCTGTATTTGGCAATGATTGCAGGGATCTGATCAGGAGTCAGTCTTCCATACACTTCATCATTCACGGTCATAACAGGAGCGAGACCACAGGCACCAAGGCAGCGGGTCGCAGCAAGCGTGAACAATCCATCATCTGTGGTATCGCCCACCGGGATCTTCAGCTCTTCGCTCAGCTTTTCAAGCACTTTCTGGGAACCCTTTACGTAGCATGCAGTTCCAAGGCAAACACTGACAACATACTTGCCAGAGGGCTTCAGCTTGAATTGGGAATAGAATGTCGCGACACCATAGACTTCACTCAGTGTCACACCCAGTGCATCAGCAATCACTTTCTGCACATCCATGGAAACGCAACCGAAAATGTTCTGCGCATGCTGCAGGATGGGCATCAGTGCACCGGGCTGGTCCTTGAGCTCTTCAATCACTTGATTTAACTGCTCAAACTTCTCTTTGTTGTCCGGCATGATCGGAATAACCTCCTTTGATGATTGTCTTGTGACCGATGGTCACATCGAATCTATTGTATTGTATCACCTTTACAGCAGAAATGCACGTTCTTTTGATAAAAAACTGACAATTTTTCTCAGCATGTCTCTTTCTTGACAGAACGCATCCAATTTAGCAATTCTTCAACACTTTCATGGTCCAGACGCAGGGCATGCTCCCTCTCCTGAATGTCCCCAAGATAGTGCGCGTCCGAAGAATGCAGAACATGCTTCCCCCGCAGCACAGCTTCATCGCACGGCAGATGACGCCAAACCTCAACCGTCGGATAAAACATATCCGGAGGCATCATTCCCAGATTGATCAGCAGCCCGTGGGACCCCCTGTTAATATGAGCTGGAACCGGAACGCCTCCGAAAGCAATGACCTGGCGGGAAGCCTCTGCCAGTGAAAAATCCGATGCACCAATCAGCAGGCAGTCCTCCTCATCAATGACTTCATCATCGCTGTTCATGACCAGCTGATTGCCAAAATACTTGGGTTTGTTCTTTCCCTTCGGCATATGCCCTTTCAGCATTTCACTGAATGACAACGCTGCCGGGACATCCGGAAAATATCCCAGAAGATGGACTTCCTCCTTTGTGGTGATTTCCATGCCCGGGAGCAGAAGAAGCCCATAGGCTTCGCAGACTTCTGCAGCGGCTGGAAGGTTTCTGGCTGTATTGTGATCCGTAATGGCTATAATATCCAGTCCCTTGATTTTCGCCATACCGCATATATTGCATGGTGTCATCTCATCGTCGCCGCAGGGGGAAAGACAGCTGTGAATATGCAGGTCAGCAAAAAACTCCATTCTTTTCCCTCCCTAGGAAACGAAGATTATTCTGCCGGCACACCTTTCGCATAAATGCGTCCGCAGATTTCATAACTGCTCAGCGGACTCTGGAGAACACACATACCCTCTGCATCAGCCTTGTCCAGGCTTTCCTGTTCCATTTCAATGCTTTCCGGCATAATCACACACGCCATGTCGCTGAGAAGGGCTACAGCGATTACATTCATGTGCGTCTGCACGGTCACCCATGCCATGCCTTCCTGCCCGTGTCCCATGACCCAGCTCAGCAGATCACATGTATAACCGCACAGAACCTCTTTTTCCAGGTCTGCCTGTTTGGTCAGTTCCTTCGCCTCAATCAGCGGCATCAATTCTCTGATCGTCATCGAAATGCTCCCCCTCTTATCGCCTGATCTGTGCAACTTCCACCATCTGTTCAGCCATGGACTGCAGCTTGTCCCTCAGTTTATGAATGCATTCCATCTCATGTGCATACCCCAGAACAATGTCTTCCGCAAATGCACGACAAGTCGGAGAGCCGCAGCTGCCGCAGTCATAGCCAGGAAGTTCGTCAATAATCTCATTCATCCGCTTCATCTTTTCCATGGCAACTGCGATATTTTCGTCTAGACTCATGGCAGGATTTGCCTCAATCGGAACATCCAGACGAATGGGGTATTTATTGATCATGGAAACCGGAACACTTTGCTGAGGCGTGACCGGATTTTTTGCCAGTGTGCTTGCCACCAGCTTGCGGATTGTATTTTTGGCCACATAGTTGTTTTCGAAAGTCAGCGGTCCCCCAACGCACCCGCCGGTACAGGCATTGCCTTCAAAGAAGGCAAGGTCACTCAACTTATTGTTTTCGATCTCTTCAAGAACCCTGGACACGTTCTGGATACCATCCACCGTCAAGGCATTTTCCTGGAATATACTCTTTGCCTCCCCGCTGGATGTGGCCCAGCCAATTCCATAGCTGGTTGAAGCACCGGTCATATGTTCTTCCCGCTGGATTCTGCTGATCATCGGCCGGATCAGTCCATAGATCTCCATCATGGAGATTGCCCCGTCAACAGCGGATTTTTCCTGCCCGAGCGGTGAATGGATCGCGGTCATCTTTGCAGGGCATGGAGTGATGAAAAAGATGCCGACATCTTCTGACGGGCAGTTATGCTGCTTGCAGAATTCTGCCCTGGCAATCTCCGCTGCGACTTCCATCGGCTGCCGGATGTCCACAATGTTGGGGATCAGGTCAGGAAAACGTACCTGAATCAGCCTGACCACAGCAGGGCATGCAGAAGAAATCATAGGTTTCGGGAGATCCGGTTCACGCATCTTTTCGCTGATGGCACGCGCTACAATATCAGCGCCTCTAGCCACTTCAAAAACGTCATCAAATCCAAGATGTTTCAGTGCTGTCAGAATAACACCCACGTCCGAAACATTTCTGAACTGCCCATATAAAGTTGGCGCTGGAAGAGCAATTCGGTAGCGGAATCGTTTGATGTCTTCCAGTGCATCAATTGCTGCAACCTTTGCATGATAGTCGCATATGCGTATGCATTCTCCGCAGTCAATGCACCGTTCATCCAGAATATGCGCTCGTCCCTTACGCACACGGATAGCTTCCGTCGGACAATGCATCAGGCAGTTCGTACAGCCTTTGCACAGCTCCTTGTTTAAGCGCACCGAATGAAATCGCTTGTTTTCTTCCATTGGTATAGCCCCTTTATCGCATTATGCAAGAAAGAATCCCATCTGAATGGTTGTACCTTCCCCCACTGTACTCTGAATGTCAAATTCATCCGCATTGCGTTTCATGTTGGGAAGGCCCATGCCTGCACCAAATCCAAGACTGCGGGCTGTTTCACTCGCAGTTGACCAGCCTTCCCGCATGGCAAGATCGAGATCCGGGATTCCAGGCCCGCGGTCCTTGCTGATCAGACGGACTCTTTCAGGCGTCACTTCCAGTGAAAGCACCCCGCCATCTGAATGAATAACCAGGTTCAGCTCCACTTCATAACTTGCCACAGCCACTCTTCTGAGTACATTGGGAGAAACGCCCAGTTGTTTCAGCTTCCGCTTGATATCTGCTGATGCCTCTCCTGCGACCGTATAATCTTCTGCTTCCACGGGATATTCCGCATGCAGCAATGTTTCACTCATAAGCGTGCCTCACTTTCAGGCCATTCAATTGGTACGCCGCGGAGTCCCGCTTCATACAGAAGGCCGCAGGCTGAGAATGCAGTGGCCGGTGTGACAATGACAACAAGCCCCTGCTCTTCCGCCTGTTCAAGGATATCATTTCCCGGAATTTTTCCTCTTGCAAATACAAGGCATTTCAAATCCAGCATGTCCGCAGTCCGAAGCACATGGGCGTTTGTCAGGCCAGTAATCAGGACTGTTTTTTCATTTACAAACGCCAGCACATCGCTCATCAGATCGGAACAGCATGCCGTGTGCACTTTCGTGTCCAGCCGATCTGCTCCGCATAAAACCTTGGCATGCAATACATCCACCATGTCCTGAATTGTCATACAATACGCCCCCGTCTTTTTCTCTGCGTTCCGACTTATACAGTATCGAAATACGTATTTCGTCATAATGAATATTGTATCTATTCCGATACTGAACAATGGCATCATGATATAGTTTCTTTGCCGTTTCCAACAAGTCGTTTTTGATTGTACAGAACTTCATTTTGTTTGTCAATCATAGGTCTGCGTGGCTTTTCCGTCTCCTCATCCATGTAAGTGTCCGGACTGCAGACTCCTCTTCAGAATACTCTTGACGGACTCGTTCCGACGATTTAAAATGCCTTTCTGTCGGCAGACTATCTGTCTGCAGCGCGAGGGCCCGTAGCTCATCTGGATAGAGTGCCTGACTTCGAATCAGTAGGTAGTGGGTTCGAGTCCCTCCGGGCTCGCATGAAAAAGGCCAGGAACCGAGATTCCTGGCCTTTTCTGATACCCTTTTTTCGATCAGAGCGGAAAACACGATGCAAGGAAAAACAGAATCCCGCAGCTGATATTGGCAAGAAGTGAGCAGGTGTCCTGTTCCTCTTTGGGCAGATCTTCAAACGATACGGGAGGCTCATCAAGATAATCCGTCATATCCCCGTATGCACGAAACGGATCCTTTTTCGGTTTCTTCAGCGGCTTCATACGCGGAATATTCAGTCCATCCATCCGCAGATAGACCAGATATGCGCACAAAAGGAACACGATTCCCGCCACAGGAAAAACCATACGCAGGGTCAGGTGCGGTGTTCTGGGCTGAAGATACTGATTCCATAACAGCAGCACAAGAAGCATAAGAATAAACCGTGTAAAGATCTTGTAGATCAGCGGACGTATCATATCCCGCTGAAAATGTTTACTGACCCAGTTTCTCATAAGATCCCTCACATCTAACAGCCTATCCACGGGTTTGCAGCACTATTATAACCGTAATCACCCAAAATGAACAGTTCTTCCATTGCACGGAGACAGTTGCGTTCCATTGCCTGGTCTTCTTTCAATGCAAAAGCCGGGAAAGGTATTTGTCTTTCCCGGCTTCATGCATGCCCCCGCTGATCAGAGGCCCAGTTCCTTCCTGTAACCGTCCAGTTCCTTCGCATTTCCATGCACAAAATGGTCTGGAAGAATCTCACACCATTCGGGCTTGTCTACGCTGTAATCGTGGCACGAAGGATCATAGACGTGCAGTTTCTTCTTCTTTTCAATATATGGGTTCGGATTCGGAACGGCAGACAAGAGAGCTTTTGTATAAGGATGAAGCGGATGACGGAAGAGTTCTTCGCTTTCCGCAAGCTCTACAATACGTCCCTTGTAGATGACTGCAATACGATCCGAAATGAAGCGGACCACGCTCAGGTCGTGAGCAATAAAGAGATAGGTAAGACCCCTTTCCTTCTTCAGCTCATTGAGAAGGTTCAAAACCTGTGCCCGGATGGAAACATCCAAGGCGCTGATCGGTTCATCCGCCACAATGAAGTCAGGCTGCATGATCAAAGCGCGTGCGATGCCGATTCTCTGTCTCTGACCACCCGAAAATTCATGCGGAAAGCGGCTCGAGAATTCCGGCAGCAGACCGACCTCTTCCAGTGCCTTCTGGACCTTGTTGGCACGATCCTCGTTATCCTTATACATATGATGGTTGATAATACCTTCTGAAACGATATAGTCAACCTTTGCACGTTCATTCAAGGATGCCATCGGATCCTGGAAAATCATCTGGCAGCCACGGATAACTTCGAGATCTTCCTGTTTGGAAAT